>CAXFCF010000375.1:0-1518 GCA_964000875.1 uncultured Candidatus Poseidoniales archaeon | reverse complement strand
TCGGCTTGTTATTTTCATTTTGTCTTATTGACCTGTTTAAGGTTAAAGACATCAAGCCTCGAAATTAAATTCCGATTTTTCATTTCTAATCAACTACTGTCCACTCGGCATCCGAGTTTACAGCATTTGTATCAGATGCTTCAATGGGTGTATCATCAACTGGTCTCACGAAGTGATATCCAGCGAGCTTACCTTCTGTTGAAGCCGAAAGAATCTCACGCACTCCATAGAATGCTTCTTGGTCAAGTGCCTTCCGCATTGTTTCCAATGGAGTAACAGTTGAAGTCTTAAGTCTAGCCGTGTCGCCTGTCTCAAGAACAACCTCCTGCTCTTCTACTTCCTCACCGAAGATCAAGTAGCGGAATAGGGCATCGCTCCAGCCCTGAAGCATAATAACTCCAGGATGAGTAGCCTCTGCCTGCATTACTGCATCGCCGTTTGATAAGTTCCAGTAGCAAATGGTAGGGAATCCCGTAAGACCCATCTCCAATGCCATACGCATCAAGTGTGTATGACTGGTTGCCCAACTGGAATCAGAACTGTCCATCGCATCAAAGTGCCCATCTGTAAAGACGACCAATGTAAGATTGGATAGGTCCACCATTCCAGCCTTCTGGCAATGAGTGAGCAACCTCTCAATCGCCAACTTGAAGTTGGTGTTGTAGCAGTCACTTCCCGTTAGCCTTTCGATTTGGGAAATCTTCTCGTCCGGATGTGTTCCATCCTCGAACTGACAGATATGTGGCTTTCCCGAAAAGGTCATGAAAAGATTTCTCATCTCATTGTCCTGTACTTCTGACAGATGAACAGTCAACGCTAGAGCGATATCCATTGCAGTGTACTTACCGTGCTGAGCTCCTTCGAAAGTCATAGACCCCGAAATGTCAGCCATCGGCATGAAGTACTTGGTATCAAGCCCTAGAGCTGCCATAATCTTGACAAGTTCTGCCTTGATATGTGAAACCTTCGATACCCACTTGGCACGTGCCACTATTCTCTTTGCAGAAGAAGTAGTATGGACACATTCGTGAAGAATTTCGTGAGGGTAAAGACCCGACACATTCAACTTCGCCATTTGCTCTGGAGAGGTAGTTAGGTCAATGAGATTTCTCCGACACTGAACCCTCCCCTCATCTTCTGGATGACGATTACCAGTGTGTTCCTGATGAGGATCAACACTTCCCTTAACCGTCTCGTTGAGAAGAGCTGATGCGTACTTGAAACCAGAGCGAGATGTTACCTTAGCGTGATCAATGCTTGACCACTCTCCAGCAGACATCTTAGGCTCAATAGTCCCAAGCTTCTGATTGGCACGCTTCTTCCGAAGACGATAACGTGCGTAATGCTTACCGCTTAGAACACCATCAACACCAAAAGGTGTATCAGTCTCCAAGGCAATAAGTTGCCTAATTAGGCAATCAACTACTGAAATCTTGACAAGACTTCCAGTAGCACTAACAAACCACCAGTAAAGTGGCTTGGTAGGTTGGTTGGCGGGATATCCAAACCTGTTCTTGG
>CAXFCF010000374.1:0-1523 GCA_964000875.1 uncultured Candidatus Poseidoniales archaeon | reverse complement strand
TGAATCCTTTCACTGGCTTCTCCTTGGTTGGTGTCAGCGATTGTGTCCGCCGTTCTGGCAAGTAGATAGAGCAGACCAATCTGTTCTCTGGATGACTTGGGTAGTACCTTCATCGTGAGGTAGAAAGAGCGTGAAGTTTGCTTGAGGAGAGAGTCCATCTCATTGTTCCTCAAGGCTCCCATGCTAGCACTCCCATGGTGGTGCGGTGGTCACTCGTTCTTGACACTGTATGGTTCCCAGTTCTACGCAAACTTTTCTATTGGGGCGCTTGACCCTTGGTCAAGGAGGAACGGGGATGGACTGTCAGGCCTGCTCAGAAGAGATACCTGACGATTCCATTTTTTGCCCCGAATGTGGGGCTCGCCAAGACCTCTCCAAGGCGGGCGGAAGATCGTTTGGTGTTGTTTCGCCAGAAGCTGTAAGGGCTGCCAACGAGGGAGGCGATACAGGTACACCTGAGACTCAAGCGATGGATGTGGACACGCTAAACCGTTTGGCACACCAGATGGCCACAGGTCAGCAGCCATCTGCACCCACATCTGCTCCTGCTGCAGATGTCTCGGAAGCTTTCAGCAAGTCGATGTCGAGCAACAACGACCTTGTAGACCGCGTCAACGAGGTTGAGAGGCAGCAGAAGGATTCAGCCAGAAACGAGTGGCTCGAGATGAACCAAGCCACAGCCGCAGATGTCCTCTCATCGGTCAACACCGAGTTGCCTTCCCACCTTAGGAAGGAGGGCGACAAGTCGGGCGGTGCTGCTCAGTTCCTAGAAGAGGCTCTGGGCAATGTATCAGATCCGAAGGATGGCCCATCACTAGGCTTGCTACGTAGGATGTCGGAAGTAGCAGTTAGGCGAGTAGCTCGCAAGCGAGGAGTCGCGGTAGAGTCGCCACAGGTAGCTCTTGAAGGCGACATGGTTCGTGTCAATGTCACTTATGTCGACGATGGCCGAGTGCTTGACTCACCAGGAGATCTCACTACTGCTTTCGAGCATGCTGTGAGTACTGAGGTTGCACTCAAGGGACTGGAACTATCAGTAGCAGTCTCGCTCTTCGCATCCAAGGAAGGCGAGGTAAGTCATGTCCATGGTGATGCACCGGAAGAGGAAACACCTGAGCAATCAGATGAGGAGACCTTCGCTTGCGAAGCGTGTGGCCACTACCCAATTTACGAGTCCGATTCTTCCTGTTCCAGTTGCGGTGCCATGTTTGAGGATGACGGGGATGACGAACCAGTTCCTGCTAGGGGTGGTCCAGGTGGTCCTCCACGAGGCCCATCGAGGAGTAGTCCTCCGCGAGGTCCATCAAGAGGTGGTCCTCCACGAGGCGGTGGTCCAGGCGGTCCATCAAGAGGTGGTCCTCCACGAGGTGGTGGTCCAGGCGGCCCTTCAAGAGGTGGCCCTCCACGAGGCGGTGGTCCAGGCGGCCCTTCAAGAGGAGGTCCACCAAGGGGTGGTGATCCAGGTGGTCCTCCACGAGGCGGTGGTCCAGGCGGCCCTTCAAGAGGAGGTCCACCAAGGGGTG
>CAXFCF010000373.1:0-1527 GCA_964000875.1 uncultured Candidatus Poseidoniales archaeon | reverse complement strand
TTCTTCTTCGCGGTGCGAGCGACGAAGTACAACTATTACTGACACAAACAGCACGAGTAAGAAACCTCCAATCGCTGCGAGTGCCATCATCTTTTGTTCACGATCATCTCCGGGTAATGGGCTCAGAATGTAATCGATGATTCCACCGTCATCATCGCCTCCTTGGTTCGGATTGATGTTGGCAATTTTCATTCCACTAATCAGACCAGACGGAGATGACATAATCACAATAGCATCTACACCGATACTACCAGCGCCTACAACATTGCCTTTAGCGATTAGATTGGATAAGGAGATTTCTGAATCACCCACATTGTACATACCGTAGCGGGTGACAGGTCCTAGAACTCCGATTTCATCGTGGAAGACCTTGATTTCATCTTCCGCCATTTGCATCATTACAATTTTTGAAGCACCAGGAGCGGAATTATTGTTGTACATGTCTACCGACCAAATTGAGTCTTGTACTACGCTGATAACTTCTGCAGAGCGCCCATTACCTTCAATCCATGCTGCTACCAAGACATCCTTGTCCTTGTGTTCTACAACCATCATTTCTGGCATACTAGCATCATCTCCAGCCGGTGCTTGGAAAGAGAATGGTGTTTGTGAAATTACACCGTGTGCATAGAATAGACCAACCCTCTCGATTCCAGTTACATCATCACGCATCGCTTGGTATAGGATGTGGATTTCTTCACCAATTCCTACAGCTATAGCATCACCATCTTGTGGCTTGATGTCAATGTCTGAAAGTACGTTCATCTTCGTAGTCCAACTCGATGATTTTGCATCATTATTGTGAAGCATGAAAATGTTAGTCACATCGTTCCATGAGCCGCCTGTCAGGATGTCTCGATGATAGCCAGCCAAGACTATCTCATCTCCATTCACTGCCATGTCGAAGCCCCAATAATTGCCCTCTGATTGTTTGAGTGGAGTTAGATGTGATGTAGTGATACCCTTGTCACCAGCCATGCCTATGTCTGCAAGACCAATATCGGTCATCGTGTATCCTTGTTGGTCAGTAAATCTCTTGGTCCACGCCATCTGTACACGGTTGTCATCTTTCAAAACAAAGGCAAATTCCCCTGCCCAATCTGACTCAACGAGTGTGTCTCCTGGCATGTAGAGGCCAGAAGTTAGAGTCCTAGCATGTAACTCTCCGTCCCTTGTTGTGAATAGCAATCCTCCACCCTGATCACTTCCCACACCATCTGGAATACCAACAAACCCGAGAACAGCCTCTCCGTCTGACAGAGTTAGTCCGGTCTTGGAACCTGCTGAATAATCATCTACGACAACTTTGAATCGTAATTCTGAATGTTGGATGTCTACCCCATTACCTTCTAAGATCACTCGGTGTTTGACTACACCAATCGAATCATGTGTGTATGAGAACTGTGCTGTTGCACTGCCGGAGGAACTATCCGAACCAAGAATCAGACGTAATGTAACTTCACCTTTGTCTACGAAACCAAACGGTTCGGTATCATCTTCCCAAGTTTGGAATCTTACCTTGATGTC
>CAXFCF010000372.1:0-1535 GCA_964000875.1 uncultured Candidatus Poseidoniales archaeon | reverse complement strand
TCAAGACACTTGGACTTGAGGAGTCTCAAACATCCGACGAAGCAGGGACCATCGGTGACGACTGGTGGGAGAAGGGATATGATTCGGACGAGCAGTCGAGAACCAAGCCTGAGACTGTGCAGAAAATAGAGCGCAAGATTTCATCGATTTCTGAGCCCACTGGAGATTCCTGTGGTCACCCCGGTTGCACTACTGAGGTCTCCGCTTTCGACTTCCGATGTTACACCTGCAGGAACAGGTTCTGCTCGGAGCACGCCGGCTCCAGCATCGATTGCAACGGATGTGCAAACTAATCACAAGAAGACGCTCTTTCGGTGGAAGGAAGTTGTCGGAGACAATCCTGCCTTCTTGATTGTGCTAACTGTTTCCTTACCACTCTTGCTGTGACCATACATCACCTCGCCAGGGCTGACTTTGAAGTTCCACTGCTCCTCAAACACCTTGGCATCCTCGATATTGCGGCACAGCATCTTGGGAACTGCATGATACATTGCCAAGGTGTTCTTCTTCCTGCGGAAGTACTTGGCGAGTACTTCAGGAAGCATCTCACTGAGCCATGTATCGCTGATGATTTTGACTTCCCTCGGAATGACATAGCGAGGGTTTTCCAAAGGACCTAGTATCTCTTGCATTGCCTCTGCGAAGATTTCTGACTCGTCCTCTGTGGCATCCTCAAGATAGGATCGCAACCAACCTCCTCCTCTGCTTCCACCTCCTACCTTGGCATCAAAGCCTATGTGACCCAGCGCCTGAAGTGAGGCTGCTACGGCATTGGCAATCGCCTGGACCACGGATTCATCAGACCATTCCACAAGTCCGATACGATTTGCAGTCGGGAATCCCCCTCCCAATGAAGCTTTGATTTCTATGGCTTCTCTTGGGACGGCATTGAATGGTTGCCCAATGCCCCATAACTCCCTTGTCCTAGGTCTATTCTTAGCCCTCATCAGCATCTCCTCATTGAAGATCTCCATGGTCTCCGAGACTCCTTCTGGTTTAGCCTCAGTAAAAGCGGCGTGAACGTGCCCTACTCCCTTCTCAATGGCTCCATCATCGCAGACTCCATACAGTTGCTTGTGCTTGCGCTTGAAGCGTAAATAGTCGTCAAATCCCTTGGTGAACTCGTCCGCTAGACAGACTATATCCCAGTTATTTGCAACCTTCTCTGGCCATTGCTTATCGAGTCTGAAAGATCTACCTCTCAGTTGATTGATACTCATGCTGGTGGTGACCGTAGTAAGGTCAACTAGTACATTGATTCTGCTTGCATCCCAGCCCTCTCCGAGTAGCCCCCTTGTACCAACGATGCACTTTGTCACTCCTTCTTGGAATAATTCTGTAATCATCATCGTGTAGTATCGAGGTAGCCAGTCCTTGCCCTTGCCTCGAATCTCAAAATAACCTCCTCTCTCAGTATAATCGAACTTGATATCCAGATTCCTCTCAAAGACCCACTGCTCGAATCTAGGGAATATCTTGCTCAGTAGGTCATCATCCACTAGAACTGTAGTTCCAGTCATCAGAACCGGGTCCAG
>CAXFCF010000371.1:0-1548 GCA_964000875.1 uncultured Candidatus Poseidoniales archaeon | reverse complement strand
GACTTAGGCGAAATAGACTTGAATAAGTTGAGTGCACTCTCTACCATCGAAGGTCAAGTTGACCTGAGGAGGAGTAAATAATGCCCCTTCTCGCAGTCGAAGAATCGATACGTGATTCCGGTTTAATTGCTATACTCCGAGGTAGTGAATCCGACAAATTAGCTCAGAGTGGATTAGAATATGCCAATGCAGGAGCATATGTTCTGGAAGTGACGCTTGATAGCGAAGACCCGAAAGCGGTTTTCGACGAACTCCGAGAAGCACTTGGGTCAGAGTACTTACTCGGAGTCGGAACCATCACAGAACCATACTCACAAGTCAAGGAAATCGCATCATGGGGTGCCGAATTCGCTCTCTCGCCAACCAATCCGGAAGGATTCACGCGACTCTGTCTTGAAAACGACATTCTGCCCATACCTGGATGTGCAAACCCCGAAGAGGTCGCCATCGCTATCTCACAAGGAGCAAACATGGTCAAGTTGTTCCGAGCCAACTCAGATTGGAATATCGATTCACTAGACGGGCTTCTTGCCAAACACCCTAGTGTAGGGTTCGTGCCCACTGGAGGAGTTGACCCCGATGGAGCGAAACAGTGGTTGGAGCGCGGAGCAGCGGCTTGTGGAATCGGTGGAACGCTTACAGTCGAAGGCGTCGGTCGCCTGATGGCGTGGACTGCGCAGAGACGAGGGTGAAGCGATGAAGATTCGAAGCGTCGAGGTCGTTCGCTGCCCGCCTCGTTGGCTTCTACTCAAGGTTGAGACAGACAATGGAGAAGTCGGCTGGGGCGAAGCGATTGGAGACCTCCACGAAGAAGTCGAGGCTGCACTTGGTGCGATTGGTGAAAGAGTCACGGGGCGCTATGTCGACGGCATTGAGAGACTGACCCAAGAGATGAGGAAAGGTCGCTTCTGGCGAGACGGACCTGTCCTGAATACAGCGATTAGCGCCTTGGAGATGGCTCTCTGGGATCTCAAAGGGAAGGAGTTTGGAGCTCCTATCCACCAACTTCTAGGAGGAGCTGTACGAGACAACATCAGGGTCTATCGAAACCTCTGGGGTAGAAACCCTGGAGAGTTTGCAGACTCCGCCCGCTCAGCTCTAAGCGAAGGTTTGACGATGGCGAAGGTGAGCCCTGCTGGACCAACGGCGACGACACCATCCGACGCCGATCTGAAAGATTTGGTTAGCACTGTCGCCGCGGTCAGGGATGCCATGGGTGACCATGCACTCGCTATCGACTTGCATGGACGACTATCACCTGCAGGTAGTCGACGACTTCTGCCAATGCTTCAGGAATTCGACCTACTTTTCGTCGAAGAGCCGTGCCTGCCAGACGGAAGCACCAACCACATGAGAGACTTACAGGAACTTCACCTAAGCCAGCGAATACCACTCGCCACTGGAGAGCGCCTGTTGACTCGACGACAATTCGCCGACCACTTATTCCCCTCACCCGTTGCCTCCGTAATCCAGCCCGACCTCTCGCTGGTGGGTGGAATCAGAGCTGGAGTAGAGATTGGTTCGATGTGCGAAACCGCCCAAGTATCA
>CAXFCF010000370.1:0-1552 GCA_964000875.1 uncultured Candidatus Poseidoniales archaeon | reverse complement strand
CATCCATTTCCTCCATCCCTACTATCTCATAGTTCGAAGGGAAGAGTGCAATGGCTACTCCAATTACTATACATGTGATTCCGAACCAGAATGAGCCGGTTATCATCAACTCCATTCCAATTGCGAAAAGGAATAGGCCACCAAGATTAGAAACCCACACCAAGGTCTTGAAAGTAGATAATGAAACCCCACTCGCCCTCTTTGTTCTATGAGGGCCAAACTCTGCCCCGAATCTCACTGGATCGTCCTTCCCCATGCAATCACCTGTCAATCATAATTATCGCATCGGTCGGGCAAGCCAATACACAAATCTTGCATCCAGTACAAGGGTCTCTCAGAATTTTCGCCTTTTTATTTACATCCACATCCATTACAGGACTTAACAACGGTGTGTCGTACAATTCTATGGCATCATCCTCACATACTATCGTGCACTGATCGCAGCCAATGCACAGCTCTTCCTTTACCCAAGCAACTGTGTCCTCTCCACCTTTCAGGAGAGCCTCCTCCTCAGCCCTAACCGAGTTGAGCTGTATCCTAATTCTTGACTGTTCAACAGCCCTTCTTTTGAGCACATCCTCGATCTTGGTCATGTTCTACACGGTTTCCATTAAGTCCACACTTATGATAGTGAGTTTGATTGGCATCCCCTAAGTCGTCGTTACATGGTAGTCACAAACTCAAAGAAGTGGTGGGAGGAACCAATGGTTTGGCTGGGCGTTCTTCACGGTGCAACAATATGGGCCTTCATGGCGGTCTACCTCAGTATTCCTTCCGCTTGGATTTCCCTCACTTGTGGCTCCCTCATAGGGTTCTTCTTGTACTTGGTAGCATTGGGCTATCAGGACTACCGTTTTGCAAAGGCAATTCTTGTTGGCTTCATGATGAATGTTTTGCTTTCTTCGTTTTCCGCTATTCTCGCTTTCATTGATTAGTCCTAGTTTTTGGATTCCTCTATCTGCCTGGCTAGGAAGCTGACTACATCTAGAATCTCGAAGTCATGTCTTGGGTCACCCTCGAACTTCAGACACTCGAAGTGCGCTACGCATTTTGGGCATGAGGTTAGCATAATATCCGCTCCGGTTTCCCTGACTTCATCGAATCTCTGAACCCTTAGTGCCCTGCTGTTCTCGTTACAGGACATCATGCTTGAGACACCGCAGCATAGGGCATCTTCACCGGTATGTTCCATTTCCACTAGATTCACCCCTTCTACAGAGCCTACTAGGTCTCGTGGCTCATCATAGATGTTCATCTGCCTACCCAACCTGCACGGGTCGTGGTAAGTTACGGTGACTTCGTCGTTTGACTTCAGATTCATGTCGAATCCATTCTCAACTAGGAACTCTGTCGTGTGCATCACTTTCATGTCATCCAACTCATAGTCTAGAGCAAAGGTCCTGAAACACTCGGCGCAAGAAGTGACTAGTGTCTCGATTCCGCTCTCTCCGAGCTTTTTCTGGTTGTAAGCCTTCAACTTCTCAAAAACCTCACTCATCCCTTGCCACTTCTGGTCGTGCCCACAGCACTTCAAGAAATCTCGACCCAGGTA
>CAXFCF010000369.1:0-1553 GCA_964000875.1 uncultured Candidatus Poseidoniales archaeon | reverse complement strand
GGTTCTGACCCTATGAAGGGAAGCTCTGATCCAGACGAACACAAAGAATAGTCCCCATGCCTTGATGAGCATCCAGGCAAGTCCCGGGACTAGGGATAGCAAGAACTCAAGCGCACCACCGACAACAGGTGCTGATTCGAGGGTGCCTTGGAAGGGTGCCTCCCACCCGCCAAGGAAGAATAGAGCGAATAGGAGACATGCTGCGTAGCACCGCATGTATTCGGCCATGAACATGAATCCCCATCTTAGTCCACCATACTCTGTCCACCAGCCCTCGACTAGTTCGGCTTCGGCCTCAGGCATGTCGAATGGTATCCTCTCAACTTCAGCGATCATCGTGATTAGGAACAAAGCTGCGCCTAGAGGCATCATGAACAGGTTCCAGACGTTCGACTCGCCGATTTGGAAGTCTACTATTTCGATTATGTTGAATGACCCGCTGATTACGCATACTCCGAGTACTGTGATTAGCATGGGAATCTCGTAAGCGGTCAGTTGTGCTGCGGACCTCATCCCCCCGATAAGTGTGTATTTGTTGTTTGATGCCCATCCCGCGAAGAAGACTCCTAGGGGTGCAACTCCGAATATCGCCATCAGAAATACCGCTGAAAGCTCCGGGCTAGAGATGAAGTAGTGAGGGCCGAATGGTATGAACGCAAATACCAGGACTGTGGTGGATATTATGATGACTGGTGCCACCTCATAGACGGTCTTGTCAGCGTCTCTTGGTACTATATGCTCCTTACCAGCGAACTTCGTGAAGTCTGCGAATGCCTGGAAGAAACCTGGTAGTAGGAACCAGTAGCCGTGATATCCTCGGTTGTTGACTCTTGAAACCGTCTCTAGCTCGTGGTCATTTCCCCATATCGAGTTCAAAGTCTTGTTGAGCCAACCGACGGGGGCTCCCAAGCCAAATGGTAGTTTATTCCACCACTCTCCTGCCGTGACTCCGCTTTCCCCTATCCAGAGGCTCCTGAGCGTTGTTGTAGCTCCAAGTCTATCCATCAGACGGCCGATGAACTTCCTCTCTATGTAGGGGATTGGTAGCATTGTCAGCATGAGCGTGGTGAAGACAACTGTGCAGATCATCGTAGAAGAGAACAGTCCCTCCAGTCCAGGTTGCATTTCTGCGAACTCCTGTTGGAAGTCGATAACTGGCCCTAGTACTATGGGTTCTGGCCAGATTCCGGTTGGGAGATTGATGGTAATGGTTAGGTCCTTTTCTCCAGAGGGGAGCGTGTCATGGACGTTGTCCATTGACCACCCTACTAGGCCTTCTATCCATCCTCTGAGGTTCAACCAATCGCTGCTTGCCATTCTCTCACCTGTCCGTCTCGCCTATGCATGGGTCGAAGGACCCCATAATTGCAGGAATATCTGCTACTTTGTACCCTACCATGCATTTTGAAGCGTAGGGTATGGTGATGAAGATTGGTGACCTTATCGAGACTCGGTAGGGTTGCTTCCCCCTACCTTCTCCGCCGCCTGCAATATAGAATATTGACTCTCCTCTACTGTCTTCGAAGTGGTGGAAGCCAGAGGTTCCCTCCGGT
>CAXFCF010000368.1:0-1555 GCA_964000875.1 uncultured Candidatus Poseidoniales archaeon | reverse complement strand
TTGTCGCAGCCAACAAGGAAACCTACTACTCTGCCTATGTATCCGAGGCTACTGACGAGAAGAGCCAACTCGCTCAGGTAACCGATATGAGAAACTCGCTCGGAGAGGGTGGCGAGGGCTACAAAATTCGTAACGCAATCGCGACGCCCATGATTGTTAACGACTGGGAAGAGCCGCACAGAACGATGCTAGTAGTGGCCGGTACCGAGAAGCCAATCGACGAAACTGAGGCATCTTTCATACACGAATTTGTGACAGAACTAGGAGGGAAGGTCATAGTCGCCACCGACGGCACGAACGCTAACCGACTGGCAGCTAAATTCGGCGTGACCTTCTTCGGAGACGATCTTCTAGACGAGAACCAGTTCTGGAGAACTTATGACGACGATGGAATCGCTGGACCGGAGAACCCAACCAATGTGTGGGGAGTTTCGGCAATCCGCAATGATGTAGTTGCAGCCGACTCAGCTGGAATCACTCCCCCCGGGTGCACCTCAGACATGCTACAAGAAGCGGGTGACGAACTTGACACCTGCAGGCTACCTGTAATGTTCAAGGCACCTACCGCCATGAGGTGGGAAGCACTTCAACCGATGACCCCTCCCACGACGATTACCAGAAACGCGAGGTAAATGTCCTCTCGATGGCAAGTGATGGCGCTTGTATTGACAGGATTGGTAGCGGAAGTTGTGATGATTCGCAGAACCCACTCAGCAACCTCTCTCTCATTGTCCGCATGGACTATCCTGGAATCGAGGTCATGGACGAGAGGAGGATTCCCGGCGAGGATGGCTCCTCCTACGGTTCACTAGAAGCAACTGGATCGATTGTGTTCGTTGCCGATGATGAAGCGATTTCGAACCGCTTCTGGGACAGCGCAAGGGCTGCTGAGACCGATGTACGCCAGAACTGCGACACAGAGACGCCCTCTTGCTGGCAGCGCCACCTAGAAGGCGAGAGCGCATGGCAGGGCAACGAACTCTACTTTGCAGCTCTTGTGCGAGACATGATGGAGTTCGACAATGAAATGCTGCCATACAGCATCCGACTCAAGGCCGAGGAGTTCCGTGTTGTGTTCGACGAGAGCAGACATGTCACCGGAACCATCTCCAACCCGTTCACAGAGACTATGAGCACCGTCGTTCTGTTGACCTCTGACAATTTCCTCAAGTGGCTCATCGTGCTCAACTTGATGCTCCTGCTACTGGTCGCCATAATGGTAGTTCCAGAAAAAGAGAACTGGAGACATGTATTCGATTTGACTAGGTTCCGTGAAAGACCAACCAAGATTGACCCTACGACCTACCAACAGAGGATGCGGCAGGCTTTGATGTCAAAGGTTCGAATATTCTACGACCTTACGCGCGATGAGTTCGCACTCAAGACTCCTGCCGAGATTCAATCGATGATTGGCGATCCAAGGCTAGTTGAGCTGGCCTATTCACAGAATGTATCATATTCCCCAGAGAAGCAGCGAGAGTTGCTACAGACGATTCGTCGCTGGGGCAAGAAATGAAAAATAAGTAAAATGAGGAGAGATGAAAGAAATGCAGGC
>CAXFCF010000367.1:0-1562 GCA_964000875.1 uncultured Candidatus Poseidoniales archaeon | reverse complement strand
GCGAGACCCTTTGCGCCCTCTACGAAGAAGTCTGCAGAAGTGATTAACAGACCGATGGCGAGTATCAGTAGGAACAGACTGATTGTCCAACTACCGAGGGTAGTTTGCTCGGCGGTTATGGTTTGGACACCGAGCATCGCTAGGAAGAGCGAGGCTATGACGAGGACTTGATTCCAGAGGAATAGGCTGAGGACACCACGGTTCTTCTGGTCTGAATTGATGACCGAGATAGGCTCTGACATAGTCTCCTCATCTACCTCCTCGATGGCATGCTCGGACTCGTCAGACACTGTTCTTACCAGCCGTGCGCTCAAAGCGTTTCCAAATGATGGTTTGGGTGCGCTCTAGAGCCATTTTAACCCAACATGTTTCTGAGGTGTGCCGATATCAGTCCCACATCGGGTATCGTGTGGTCTTCCAGCGGTGGTGAGAAGGGAACAGGGGTATCGAGAGCTCCAATCACGACTGGTGGCGCTTCGAGTGACCAGAATGTCTCTTCCTGAATTCTGCTACTCACGGTGTGTCCGAACGCACCCGTGTACTGAGCCTCCTGCAGAACCATTAGCCTGCCAGTGCGTTTTACTGACTTGACACAAGTCTCGACATCAAGAGGGTGTATCGTTCTCAGATCAATGACCTCTACCTCAAAGCCGTCGCTCGCAACCGCTTCTGCTGCTTTCAGGGCAACATGAACCATCGCTCCGTAGGTGACTATGGTTGCATCACTTCCACCACGAACCGTTGCTGCCTTGCCTATCTTGTAGGTGCTTGAGCCAGAATCAAGATGATTCAGGATTCCCTGCTTATCGATGACCTGGTTGATGTTGTCACCCCAGCCTGTTAGGCCACCCCTGAGGCCGTACATGCCTATGTGTTCGAGGAAAAGTACCGGGTCTGGCAAATCTGCAGCTTCTACGAGTAAATCGTAGGCATCTTGTGGATTGGATGGGAAGCATATCACAAGTCCGGGGTCGTTTAGGAACCAAGACTCAATCATGTTAGCGTGGAAGGGTCCCGATCTCGTCTTGGCACCCAAGGGAATTCTGACCACCATTGGTACATCGGCTCCCCACCTCCATCGGAGTTGTGCTGCGTTGTTGATTAGTGGGTTCATAGCCAAGGCGGCGAAGCCACCGAACTGAATCTCAGCTACAGGTCTCATGCCACCAAGTGCGGCACCTGTAGCGGAGTGGATGATAATCGCTTCTGAGAGTGGCATGTCAAGCAGGAGGTCACCTTGTCCGGCAGCTTTCAGGGGGATGTTCATGCCGAAAGCTCCAGCGACTTCCATATCCTCTCCCATGAATACGGTCGAAGCGCCCCATCGCTCAGCGATGGCAACCATTCCCTGTTGGATGGCTCTGCTATAGGAAGAAGCACTGCGCTCTTCCGAGAAGTTTAGAGTAACTTCTCCTGGGCTTACGGGGGAGGGTTCTTCGGAGCCATCAGATGAGTTGGAAAGGCGGGCTAGTTGCCCCTCGTGGGTGTCTGAATCAGTCAAGCTTGTCACTCCACTTGTGACGGTGTGACCTTCCGGCCACGGCATTGCCTCCATCTCTGCA
>CAXFCF010000366.1:0-1567 GCA_964000875.1 uncultured Candidatus Poseidoniales archaeon | reverse complement strand
CATGGGCGAATTGGTAACAGGGTCGGCAGCGACCTACACCGAGATAATCACGATGAACACCGCCGAGCGGTATGCGATAGAGTGCATCACCAGCGAAGTGGAAGCAATAGTTAGGGCGAGCGGTATCAAGGATGGCCTAGTTTTGGTTAATCCGATGCACATCACGGCTTCGATTTATGTCAACGACCTAGAATATGGACTTCACGCTGATATCATGGACTGGTTGGAAAAAGTCGCACCGTTCTACGGTGTCGAAGGGAGGAAGGGTCCCGAGTATCGCCATCACCGTACTGGCGAGGATAATGGTGACGCCCACTTGAAGAGGCAACTGCTGGGGCAACAAGTCACAATGTCGGTTACGGGTGGTAGGCTTCAACTGGGTACATGGGAACAAATTCACTACGCTGAGCTCGATGGGCAGCGCTCTAAGCGAATACTAGTCAAAGTCGTAGGCGTGATGTGAGGTCTGTAGATGCCTGAACAACTGACCGGTTTCGAGTCCGTAGCGAGAGCCATCGATGAGATGGCTGCTGGCGGTGAATCCGTTTCGGTACTGATGTATTTGGAAGGCAGTGACAATCCAGAGGTGGAATCCGTAGCCGAGAAGGCTCGAGTTCTGGGGGTCGAATGCATCCAAGCGACCTCCAACGACATGGCAAGGATGGCTGTAGGGCACTCACCTTCGGATGAACCACCATCCTTACTCGCTATGCGAGGTCGTGAGGTTGGTGGCGACTTGTTGGATGCATTCGCCAGAGGTGGAATTGTATGGCTGCTGTTTGAGCCGAAATACACCGGCAATGTCGGCTTCTCGATACGGACAGCTGAGGTCTCCGGTGCTACTGCGGTGGTTGTTGATGCCGAGATGACACACGACGAGAGGCGGTCAGTCGAACGGCAGTCGGTACGTGCGACAAGATACATTCCTACATTCTGGGAGGATTCCCGTCTCGTCGTCAAGATGGCCAAAGACTGTGGATATCGGGTCGTTTGTATCGAGGATGTCGGAAATGTGGAGCCATGGGAGGCCGATCTCGCTGGAGATGTTCTATGTGTAGTCGGAAGCGAGCGGGATGGCATACCCGAATGGCTTCTCAGCCAGGCAGACTTGGTTGTCAGGCTACCAATGGATGGGTTCGTGCCATCATACAACCTACAGGTGGCGGTTTCGGTGGTCGCTCTCGAATCATTGAGGCAGCGCCTGTCGCAGGGCTGATTTGCTTCCTCTCCTTCGCAGTGCTATGACGGAAAGCCCACTAAGCGACAAGCCGGAACGGACAGGGGTCGCAAAAGCTCTAGGAATTGAGTATGGGGGATTCGGCGGTGGGAAGGCTGACGTGACCTGTAAGGTCAGGGATGATCATTGCAACAAGGGGGGTGTAGCCCATGGTGCTCTGTTCGCTGCAATGCTGGACAGCGCGTTGGGCGGAGCCTTGGTTTCCACCCTAAAGAAGGAGGAGTGGTGTGCTACCGCGCAACTCTCGATATCTTTCCTCGAAGCCGGTATGGTAGGTGCGGAACTGGTCGCCAACGGTAGAGTCGTTCGAAGGGGCAAGGGTGTGGCTCA
>CAXFCF010000365.1:0-1594 GCA_964000875.1 uncultured Candidatus Poseidoniales archaeon | reverse complement strand
AAATGGTAGCGGGAGATGGATTTGAACCATCGATCTACGGGTTATGAGCCCGTCGGTCGAACCATGCTAACCTATCCCGCTAGCAAGCCATCGGCCACTGTCTCCGTTCTTGAACCCACCGACACAAAATTCCGTCCGTAGGACGGGGGGTTTTTGGATAAGGACTTGTTAGGGTATAGTGATGAAGGCGAATTTTGGTCTCTTTGCGGTGACTCTTGCTCTTCTGTGTGCAAGCCTTTCTGGCTGTCTTGGAGGAGATGATTCAGGCTCAGAAGAATACTCGGGCCCAATCAACTTGGTTGTATTCTATGATTCAACTTCTGGCATGATTGAGACTTCGGAAAATAATGGACAACAAGGCCCAACTACTGGCGTTGAACTATCCTTCGATTTCGCTGACAGTACCTCAGAGGATGGTGCAATAACAAAAATCATGCTTGACCCTGATGATGGTTCAACTCCTGTAGAAGGCGACCCTTCCGATAATGCTGTGATTTCCTATACTTGGATGACTCATGGCGTATTCGAAGTAACTCTAACTGCTGAAGACGAAGAAGGAAATTCTCACAGTATCGAAGTGAGTGTTCGAATCGACATGCATATCGTTTGGTCCGATTCAAACACCGCATCATCTTCAATGAGTTTCGATGCAACTCCTGACTGTGAAGATGGAGACCCTCTTCCAGATAGAATCACGATAAGTTCAACAGCAGATAACCCGAACAATGGATTCTTTGGAGGCGGAGGTAACTCTGATGTCACATGGGCACTGATAAACCCTAGCGATGAAGAAATTGCATCAAACAGCGGAACGGTTGGAGAAGGTCAGGAACAAACTTGGGATTATACCTCCAGAGATACAGTTGAGGGGATATGGAAATTGAATGTAGAAGTCGCAGAAAATGGAGACAATGTGAATGTCGAGAATGATGTTACTATTGCATATGCAGAAGGTTCTGAAGACCCAGTAAACCCACGCACAGAGTGAAAGTAAAGTGAAAGTAATCTGCAACCTTGCAGTATACTGTTCAGAATGCATGGATTCATTAATCTCCACTTTCAAAGTTGAGACATGAGACCTTCGTTCTTTGATATACTAAGGCTCGATGGTTCGGCACATGGCAGCAAAGAGCAAGTCAAAGAAGCAGAAAGAAGAAGAAGCCCCTGATACAGAGGTAATCACAATGGAGGAGCAACTAGAACCTGAAGTCAGCATCGATGACCTTCCAGGCGTAGGTCCAGCAACCGCTGAAAAACTACGCGAAGCAGGTTTCGATGAATTACTAGCACTCGCAGTAATGAGTCCTCCAGACCTAGCAGAACAAGCTGAACTAGGTGAGGCAGTAGCAGGTAAAATTATCCAAGCAGCGAAGAAGATGGCAAATATCGGTGGTTTCGTTTCAGGAACCGCATTGTTAGAGCGAAGAAGGGAAGTTCAGAAATTATCGAGCATGGTTCAATCAATAGATGATCTACTAGCTGGTGGATTTGAGACTCAATCTCTAGTTGAAGTCTACGGAGAATTCGGTTCTGGAAAGACCCAAATCGGCCACCAACTAGCAGTAAACTGTACTATGCCAATAGAGCAAGGTGG
>CAXFCF010000364.1:0-1600 GCA_964000875.1 uncultured Candidatus Poseidoniales archaeon | reverse complement strand
GACTCTGATGACCCCATGGCAATTGGGGAGGTTGGAAAGGTGGGTGTGGCGATAGACTCTGTCGAAGACATGCATCTGTTGCTAAAGGGCATAGACACCGGTAAGGTGTCTACATCGATGACAATCAACTCTCCTGCCAGCATACTCCTAGCCATGTATTTCGTTGCCTCAGAGGAGAATGGTGTAGATGTTAATTTACTCAGAGGCACCATACAGAATGATATTTTGAAGGAATATATCGCCAGAGGTACCTATGTATTCCCTCCTAGAGCTTCAATGCGCCTGATTACAGACATCATGTCTTGGTGTAGTTCTAACTTACCCACTTGGAACACGATCTCGATTTCCGGCTACCATATACGTGAAGCGGGAGCAACAGCTACCCAAGAACTGGCATTTACATTGTCAAATGCTCTGGCCTATGTTGAGGCTGCAGTAGATGCTGGCCTAGATATCGATCAGTTTGCACCACGGCTTTCGTTCTTCTTCGGCTGCCACAATGATTTGTTTGAGGAGGTTGCCAAATTCAGAGCTGCAAGGAGGCTGTGGCATGACTTGATTTCTGAGAGATTCGAACCCAAGAATCCGAAGAGCAAAATGCTGCGATTCCACACGCAAACAGCAGGAGTCACTTTGACTGCCCAGCAACCACTCAACAATATCGTCAGGGTATCATATCAGGCATTGTCTGCTGTACTAGGGGGGACGCAGTCTCTACACACTAACTCCTACGACGAGGCACTCGGTCTTCCAACCGATGAGTCCGCCACCCTAGCCCTAAGGACACAGCAGGTGTTGGCGCATGAAACCGGAGTAGCCGATGTCGTAGACCCACTTGGTGGTTCATGGTATGTCGAATCTTTGACCGATAGAATATATGACGAAGCAAAGAGACTAATCGATACGATAGATGAGAAGGGTGGAGCACTGCGTGCTATCGAAACGGGATTCCAACAGCGACTTCTACACGAATCTGCATGGAAGGAGCAAGTCGAAACTGATGCAAATCGAAGGCTAGTTATTGGCGTAAACCATGCAATCAGGGAAGAATCCGGAGGTAGCAACGCTGGTCAGAAACTTGACCCAACAATCGGAGAGAAACAAATTGAGGCCATCTCCAAACTCAAAACATCTCGAGACCAAGGAGCCGCCGAACAAGCGCTTCAAAGACTGAGGGAAACTGCCGCTAGTGATGGTAATTTGATGGAGGCGATAGTCGAGGCGACACGCTGCCGTTGCACCATCGGGGAGATGATGGAGGCTATGAAGAAGGAGTTTGGCACCTGGATGGCACCGAGCGGGGTATGATAATGAAAATCAGAATCGATCACATCGGCATCGCAGTAAAATCACTGGACGAATCCAGTGTTTTCTGGAAATTACTTGGCCTTACCAATGATCAAGCCGATCAACATAACGAGGAGCAGGGAGTCAACATCCGATTCCTCCCCACTTCATCCGGCAAACCACCGCAATTGGAACTGCTCGAGCCTACTGGTGATGATACTCCGATAGGTAAGTTCCTCGCTTCGCACGGCCCGGGCATTCAACAGCTGGCGTTTGAAGTCGAAGACATCTCAGAGATGATACGCCATCTTAT
>CAXFCF010000363.1:0-1601 GCA_964000875.1 uncultured Candidatus Poseidoniales archaeon | reverse complement strand
AGTTGTAGTTGAACACTGCCTCGTTGTTAATCAAAGTCGGTTTGCGAGCGTATCCAGTCTCTTGCGAGCCTTGGAACACTAGATTGTGGTCAACATCGACCTGCAAAGCCATTGGATCGGTATCCCATGGATGGAAAGTTCGGTTCGAAACATTTCCTATGACGGTGAAAGTTTCACCCGTGTCCATCTCTGGGATAATCTCACAGCGTATACCACTCTCTGGATCTGCTGGGTCTATGGGGCCACACGGTGGAACATTGAAGTCCGCACCATTCTGCATGGCGATGTACCAGTGGGTTCCATTGTGGTTGATGAACGGTCGGAGGAGCGCCGCTTCGTCCTGCAAGGATGACTTGATGCCATCCCATAGGATAGGCCACGGCTTACCTATACGAACCTCGTTGAAGTTGAGTCCAGCAGCAGTCAAACCTGGACCTAAGTAGAGAGCCCTCCAAGCCCCAAAGCTAGAGCCTGTGAACACCGTCTTATCCCAGAAGTAAACAGGGTTATCACCACCTATGATAATGTCCGCTTCAACATACATCCTGTGCACCGACTTAATCTGGAAAACATCGGTCTCGTCTCCCACCATGTATGGGAACGGCCACTCGCCAGCCAATGCAGTGTTGACACGACCCACGAATTCGTAATCACCAACTGGTAACGAAGTCGTGGAGTAATTGTACACACCTTGTACTACATGAGCTTTGGATGAGTTGTCCCATATCACCTTCTCATAGCCACCTGGTAACTGACCAGGACCATTGTCGAAAGTTGAATTCCAAACCACTTGCTCCCATTGTCCTGAAGAGCCGCCGGCCTGCTCGAAGGTCACCGAACACCAACCATTGGAATCGGTTCTGTAGCCTTGACCGAAGCCATCGAATGTCGTCGGACTGCTGCGGTTGCCGAATGGTCCACCTGACACATTGAAAGAAATCGGTGCGTGTTGAATCCTGTTATCGAAGAATCCTCTCTCCCAATCGGCGCTGTAGTGCGCCTTGAAGTCAAGCCAAAGTGGCTGCTCATCGCTACGGAAGTAAGTCCATGACACATAGTCCACAGTCAGATTCGCCTTTACTCCAACTTCCTTAGGAATCGAAGTCGAGCCAT
Organism: uncultured Candidatus Poseidoniales archaeon; assembly: GCA_964000875.1. Lineage (GTDB taxonomy): Archaea > Thermoplasmatota > Poseidoniia > Poseidoniales > Thalassarchaeaceae > MGIIb-Q1. The sequence goes on along the minus strand of CAXFCF010000363.1, from coordinate 488 downwards.
CGTGAATGAACATCTCCGTAACTTCAGCGTATACTGTGTAGGTGGTGTTGTCACCAACATGTATGTCCTCAGGGTAGAGGAACTGACCTACTGTAAACTGCCCCCATGAATTTGTTAGGACATCGATAGACTCAATCGCAGTGGTACCGTTGTCCGTCCATTCAATGTGAACCTGAACAGGCATCATGGGTGCCGCTACGAAAGTCGAGTTAGCAACATCCAACATCTGCACGAAACCAGTGAAAAGTGCTGGACTACTCGCGTCCATCCATAGCATATCACCCATGGTCAAATTAACCTTGGTCGCTATCTTGTCATCCTTGTCTGGGATACAATCGTTATCCGAATCCCAATCGGATGATAGGCTACCATTGTAGCATGGATCGGAATTGAATCCTTCTTCAAGAATGTCGAAGTCTGAATCTTCTCGAGAATCATTGTCATCATCGAGATCCTGTGCGTCCGGACCAGTAGAATTGTTTGTTGGA
>CAXFCF010000362.1:0-1605 GCA_964000875.1 uncultured Candidatus Poseidoniales archaeon | reverse complement strand
GGAAAGCGTCACCAACGAAGTTGTGTACGGCCATATCTGCGGTGAACATAGATCCATCCTTGATGTTCGCAGTTTCCCTGTAAGGTGAATCAGTTCCAGAAACATCATGATGATCTCTTCCTAGTACGATAGGAGAAGAAATCCTTCCATCAGATATAGCGTCATTGAACGCTGTTGCAATACGCCTCCTACCTTCTGCGTCTGCATACAATATTCTAGCTTGTGAACCAACTACCATTTGGTTCTGTCCTGCTTGCTTAATCCAGCGTAAGTTGTCGATAATCTGCTGCGAGACCTCTTCAGGCGAAGTTTGAGTCATTTCATCCAATATTTCGAGCGCAATGTCATCGGTGATTTCGAGCTCTTTAGGATTACCAGAAGTGCAAACCCAACGGAACGGTCCGAAGCCGTAGTCGAAACACATTGGTCCCATTATGTCCTCTACATAGGAAGGGTAACGGAATGAACCATCATCGTTCAACACATCTGCACCTGCTCTACTGGCTTCGAGTAGGAACGCGTTGCCATAATCCCAAAAGAAAGAACCTCGTTCAGATAATGTGTTTATGGCGTTCGTTTGTCTAAGTAGTGATTCCTTGACATTTTCCTCGAATCGTATTGGGTCTGCCGACATCATCTCCTTCGCTTCGTCAAATTCGATTCCAACAGGGAAGTATCCACCCGAGAATGGATTGTGAAGTGATGTTTGATCGGATATGAGCTCCACTTCGATTTCTCTGGCTACCAATCTCTCTAGGAGTTCTACTATATTCCCTACAAAACCGATGCTTCTACCGACTCCTTCTGAAGCAGATTGTAGCATTCTGTCGATACACTCGTCGACCTCGTAGGACAGTTCATCGACCCATCCTTGCGTGTGCCGCTTTTCGGCAGCAGTTGGATTTACCTCTGCGACTATGCAAGATGCACCAACTATGGTTGCAGCCTTTGCCTGCGCTCCACTCATGCCACCAAGTCCACTGGTGACGAACTTAACTCCAGCAAGGCCATCCTCCGATGACTTTCCAAGGTATTTACGGGCTGCATTAAGTAGGGTAATTGTAGTTCCGTGAACGATCCCCTGAGGTCCAATGTACATGTATGAACCGGCGGTCATCTGACCATATTGGGAGACACCGAGTGCGTTCATACGCTCATAGCTATCTTGTGTAGAATAGTTTGGTATTACCATACCGTTGGTGACAATCGCCCTAGGTGATTCAGGTCTTGAAGGGAATAACCCCATTGGGTGTCCCGAATATAACACGAGTGTTTGCTCATCAGTCATTTGAGAGAGGTATCTCATTGTCATCAGATATTGTGCCCAATTCTGGAACACAGCTCCATTGCCGCCATAGGTAATCAGTTCATGGGGGAACTGCGCGACGCTTGGGTCTAGGTTATTCTGAATCATCATCATGATTGCCGCAGCAGCCTTGCTCTTGGCTGGGTATGCGTCAATAGGGTGTGCCTTCATCTCATACTCAGTAGGTCTGAACCTGTGCATGTAGATGCGACCGTGTCTATCCAACTCCTGTTTGAACTCGATTGCCAGAGTTTCATGGAACTCTTGGGGGAAGTATCGAAGTGCGTTAGTTACAGCTA
>CAXFCF010000361.1:0-1611 GCA_964000875.1 uncultured Candidatus Poseidoniales archaeon | reverse complement strand
GCATCTGAACTTGTTCGCCAAGAGACACATCAGGATTTGCTAGAACTGCTGAAGGAGTTTGCAAGGGATGCGGATATCGAGGGTACTGAAGAGGAGAAGAACCGATCTTTGGCCTCTCTTCCCGCTGAGACTCGTGATGATGGTGAGGTCGAACTGCTCCAGCCACCCCGTGAATTTACTCTTGAACGGAGTGAATCGAAATCGCCACAGGAAGTCAGACCCCATTCAGAGAAGAAAACATCTGAAGATCACGAATGAGTTGCTTCACTGACCCCGTAGGGGTCATCGTCATCGTTAAAGAGGGGCGGCAGGTGGGGCGCTCGCTGAGTGATTACTGTGAGTGGAAACAACGGTGACTGGAAGGCCGAGCAGTTTGAGCGTTTGTGGTACGGAAGGACTGCAAAGGGAGAGAACCCAGTCAAGGCCGCAAAGTTCCGACAGTACATCCGCGAGCATGTGAGGCAGAAGATTCCAGATGTGAAGTCAGTCAGCCGCCGTCGAGGTGAGCGCAAGGAAGGTGGTGGTGTCCACATGGACGAAACTCGCTACTTTTCCAAGGAATACTGCAGAAAGTACTGGATGGGCGAGTTACAGGCTGAGATTCGCGAAGCAGAGTCCTACTGAGAGGGACGGTTTCGACAATGTCTTCTCAGGCAGCTATTACGAACATCAGGTTCGACTCTTGGGATATTTCTGAGTCTACTTTAGATGCACTTGCGACCAAGGGCTGGGATATGGCGACCCAAATCCAGGCTGATTCCATACCCATAGCTCTCCAAGGAAGGGATGTTGTTGGTCAAGCAAGGACGGGTTCGGGTAAGACGGCCGCTTTCGGAATTCCGTGTATCGAGTCGTGTGTCAAGGATGGCACCACCCAAGCCATCGTACTAGCTCCTACCAGAGAGTTGGCACAGCAGGTTGCAGAAGAGATCAATTGGTTGCAAGGAGGCAAGGGATTGACAATCGCTACAGTTTATGGCGGTACTGACATAGATAAGCAAGCGAAGCAACTCGATGCTGGTGTCGAAATAATTGTCGGAACTCCTGGTCGTGTAATCGATATGAGCAAGAGAGGCCACATTTCACTCTCCACTATTCGGATACTGTGTCTCGATGAGGCTGATAGGATGTTGGACATGGGATTCTTCCCTGATGTCATTTGGGTTCTAGAGAAAATGGACAGCCGTGAGCAAACACTTCTATTCAGCGCAACCTTCCCAGAAGAGGTATTGGATGCAGCTAACACATTCATCTCTGATGCGGAACATGTTCTCTCCGATGATCTCTCTGTAGAGGTTCCTGAGATTGAGCAACGTTCAGTTAGGGTAGGTAGGGCAAACAAGCTTTGGGTCTTGGGGAGGATCCTAGTCAACATGGACGAATCGGATCAACTTCTTGTTTTCACCAACACAAAGAGGATGGTCGACCTACTGACACAACGCCTCTCGAAGTTCAGGTTCAACGCCTCTGGCCTTCATGGTGACATGCCTCAAGGGAAGAGGGACAGGACGATTGATGCATTCCGCACAGGCAAGGAAAAGATTCTGATTTGTACCGATGTTGCTGCCCGTGGTCTTGATGTCGATGGCGTGACCATTGTTGTGAACTATG
>CAXFCF010000360.1:0-1626 GCA_964000875.1 uncultured Candidatus Poseidoniales archaeon | reverse complement strand
CGAAGGTGTCTGCAAACAAGTCAGAAGTCATGCGTTATCTCCCTCTCATCGCACTGTTCTTCCTTTTCCCACTGCTTCGTCAGATAGGGGGGGAACTTGCTACCGGAACAGCGTTCGGAGCCCTTGAATCTGCGTTCCTAATCCCTCTAATCCCACTCGGAATATTTCCCATCATCGCCATTCTTGGTCAGTGGTACTCCGGTGAGGACTGGTGGCGTGATCGCTTCAAGGAGGGTGGTATCATTGCTCTCTGCTCGATGGCGATTGTTCTGTCTCTTACTATCTGGCTGGCGATTGAGTTCTTCTCGACCCATGCAGATTACCACCACCCACTTGAGTGGGGTCTGTTCGAATGGGTAGCATTCGATGTCCTTTCGCAAGACGGCTCGGGTGAATGGGTCACAATCAGCTCCAGTTTAGGAGTTGGCCTCTATGTCGACAACCTCTCGCTGATGCTACTGTTCGTGGCGTCGTTCCTCTGCTTCCTGATCTGCTGGTTCAGTCTTGGTTACATGAATACTGATCCAATCAACAAGGATCGCAACCATCGCTTCTACGCTGAGTTCGTCCTGTTTACTGCCGGAATGCTCGGTATGGTGTTGGCCGACTCGTTCCTATGGTTGTTCATCTTCTGGGAGATAATGGGTCTCTGCTCGTACTTGCTCATCGGGTTCTACTACGAGCGTCCGAGTGCCGCGTATGCGGCGAAGAAGGCGTTCCTCACCACTAGAGTAGGGGATGTCTTCCTACTCATCGGCCTATTGATTCTCTACGATATCTACGGCACGCTGGCCTTCGCTGGTATCTTTGACGATCCCTCGCTAGGTGGTACCGTTGATGCGAGCCAGCTAAAGTGGGCGCTAATCATGCTGTTCATCGGTGCTGTAGGCAAGTCAGCTCAGTTCCCACTTCATGTGTGGCTGCCTGACGCTATGGAGGGCCCTACACCAGTGTCCGCTCTCATCCACGCCGCAACGATGGTCAACGCCGGCCTCTACCTAGTTGCTCGCTTCGTTCCATTCTTCGATGTAACCAGCCATGGTAGTGGAGTCGAGGGATTGGACGATGTTGCCATTCTGATTGCTTGGGTAGGTGGTATCACTGCATGCATGGCCGCCCTCATCGCATTTGTCCAGAACGACATCAAGAAGGTACTCGCTTATTCGACGATGAGCCAACTCGCCTACATATTCACTGGTCTGGGGGTTGCTCTCTGGTTCTACAACCATGACCACCACCACGCGGCAGTGATTGCCTTCGGTGCCTCGATGTTCCATTTGTTCAATCACGCGATGGCGAAGGGTATGCTGTTCATGGCCTCTGGTTCAGTCATACATGAGATGCACCACGCTCATCACGAGGCTCACCATGACGACGATCACGGCCATGGTGATCACCATGACGATGATTTCGATGCTCAGGATATGCGCAACATGGGTGGTCTCGCATCCAAGTTGCCAATTACGGCGACTGCGATGGCTATCGGCTCCGCCTCGATTATCGGTCTACCACTTATTGGTGGATTCTGGTCCAAGGAAGGAATTGTAGCTGAGACTTGGGCAGCTGTTGGTCTTCACGGTGAGACTGCTCTATTGATTCCAGCGTTCCTCATTCTACTGACTGCCG
>CAXFCF010000359.1:0-1626 GCA_964000875.1 uncultured Candidatus Poseidoniales archaeon | reverse complement strand
GGATTGCCGATGCGACACCCATGATGATGTCGATATCTGGCCGGTGTGCGTACAGCCTGGCTACCTCTGTCCCTACACCAAGAGCACCTGCAGTGTGTGCGATGGTGTTTAGTGTCAAAATAGCAGTCAGTGGCCGTTCAGGCTCTTCCTTGAATTGCTTCCATCTCGATGCATAACGGTGACCCTCCGATTCCATCACGGCAACATGCGACATATTTGTCGATAGAAGCACAGCTTCAAGGATAGAGCAAAGGAATGAAACGCCAATCGCGACGGTCGCGAATGCGACGAGCATGAAGTAACTCATCAGGGTTCGTATCTCCACTAGGCTGGTTCCTAGCGTTTTTTCGACACGCATGGAGACTATCAATTTACCCGATTGATTATCGCCCTCAACTATGGAGTATTGGTGATTACAGTAGGAAACCGCCAATAACGGGTGTCCTGCCCAGAAGGTCTGTGTCCCAAGGACAGCATGTCCTCATTTGCGTGGCGTGGCCATATGCCAATGGTCCGCTTCACCTAGGTCATGTGGCTGGTTGCTACCTGCCTCCTGACATACACTTCCGCTACGAGCGCGCCAAAGGTAACCGTGTTTTGATGGTGAGTGGAAGTGATGAACATGGAACTCCAATCACCGTTTCAGCAGAGCAATTAGGCGTCAGCCCGCAGGAAATCGTCGATAAGTACCACGCTGTCAATTCAAAGGCTCTAATCGAACTAGGGTGTCTTTGGGAGCCGCATATAGACACCAGAGGAGTTGATTACGGCGGTGCCTTGTTCAACAGAACCAGTGATCCCAGACACAAACAGTTGGTTCAAGAGAACTTCAGCGCTCTACACGAAGCCGGATTATTCGAAGAGAAAGTCATGCAACAATACTACGAGACTAACCCCGACGGTTCTGGGAGGTTCCTACCCGATCGCTATGTCGAAGGAACATGTCCTCATTGTGGCCACGAAGATGCAAGGGGAGACCAATGTGATGAATGTGGTAATACCTACGAAGCCTCTGAATTGAGCAAACCCCGTTCGAAGATGAATCCAGATGCTAAAGTCGAGATAAGAGATACCAATCACTTGTTCTATAGACTTGACTATTTTCAGAAATCACTTGAACTACACGCCGAGGACAACTGGCCTAGATGGAAGAACAATGTCAAGGCCATGACAAAGAACTGGCTCAATATGGGTTTGAGGCCGAGAGCAGTTACAAGGGATCTGCACTGGGGTATCGAACTTCCACTCAAAGGAGATGAATGGAGTGGGAAGTGCGTCTATGTATGGTTTGAAGCCGTACAGGGATACTATACCTGTGCTAGGATATGGTCAGAAAATCATGCTGAAAAGGCGGGGCATCCACTTGGTTCAGAAGCTTGGAAAAAGTGGTGGCTTCACGACGATGATGAACCTCCGCGACATCTCTACTTTCTGGGCAAGGACAACATTCCTTTCCATACAGTAATTTGGCCTGCACTAATAATGGGTCTTAACGTTTCATGGGGCAATGATGGAATTCAGGAAGACATGCGACCTAAGACCGGCGAACTCCACCTAGAGGACAATGTACCAGCAATGGAATACCTGATGCTTTCCGGCGGACAGTTCTCCAAGAGCAGAAAACAC
>CAXFCF010000358.1:0-1626 GCA_964000875.1 uncultured Candidatus Poseidoniales archaeon | reverse complement strand
AAGGTCTTCATCATCCCTGCCCATAGGTCAGGGTTGTCCCTGTCATGCTCGATTTGACTTCTCCACTGCTTCACCGCCTCAGGGTAATCGCCGATGAGAGTGAGTCCCCTCGCCTTGAGTGTGACTATGTTTGCATCACCAGCATCAGGGATGTAACCCATGGCTTCCTGTGCCAATTCTGGTCCTTCAGGTATCGTAGAAGGTAGTTGAGATGCCATCTCCAGTACTTCTCCCTCTCCCTCTCCTATTGATATCAGAATCTCAGCAAATCTAATTCCAGATGGATGGGATGGTTCAGCAGCTAGCAAAGTTCTGAAAGCAGGAATAGCAGCTTCTAGGTTACCTGAGTCGGCGTGAATCTCTGATAGAGATGCTGCTGCTTTGCTGTAGTCTGAGTTCAACGACAGTGCAGCATCGAAGCAGGTTACAGCAGTCTCGATATGTCCGTTCTTGCGATGCAACGCCCCGAGATTAAACCAAGAAGCAGCGTCTGTGTTATCTAGATCCAAAGCGTAGGAGAAGGCCTCGATTGCGTTGTCTGTCAAATCGAGCCTAGCCATCGCCGCCGCAGCGATTCTCCATGCACGCGGGTGGTCAGCAGCTTCTGCATGGAGCAAATCTCGAAGTGATTCCAAGGCGGCTTCAGGCTGGCCAGTCTTGACCATCTCGGCTGCTGACTGAACTATCAAGTCAAGGTCAATACTCGGCTCTTGTATTGGAGCTGGGGCAGAAACCGCAGCAGGTTCTGGTGCAGGAGCCGCTTCCTCAGTAACTACTGGAGTAACAACGACTTCCTCTACCTGTGGTTCAGTGACATGTACATCATTGGATTCGGAAATTGGTACCTCTGGCGCGTTGTTCCCCCACTTGGAGAGTATATCTGTCAAGTTGGGGTGTGAGGGGAAAGAACGGAGTGCGTAAGATGCATACTTTCCGGCAGATGGGTCATCCATCCTGTCCAGAAGAACTGCCAGGTTAGCAGCTGCTGGACCATGCTCATCGTCCATATCAAGACAGACCTTGAAAGCCTTCTTCGCCTCCTCGACTTGTCCTGACATCTCGTGGATGACTCCTCTGTTGAACCATGCCATAGCGTGACCAGGGTCATGTGCAATTACTTGGTTGAAGATCCTCAATGCTTCCTGTTCCTTACCCTTGGATACTAGCATCTCCCCTTCGTCCATCAACGATTCGAGATCTACGGAATCTTGGTCGTTTGAATCACCCCACGGGTCTTCTTCGCTGGGTTCCCTCGAAACTTTCGCCTTTACCTTCTCAACTGCAGAAGAGCCAGCCTCGGCAGCCTTTGAGAACACAGGTACAACATGGTCGCCGATAGCTTCGGAGACCTTGTTAACAGCCTGGCTTCCTTTCTCTTCGATGGAAGCTACAGTTTCCCTCACCACAGGCTCGACTTTACTGGCAATATCCTTCGCTTTATCAGCCACAGAATCCTTTCGAGGCGGCACCCCGAACAAGTCACCCTCGCAGCTAGGGCAGACTGGTTCCCTACCGCTTAGTCCAAAGCCACAGTGAGGACAATTTGAATGACCATGGTCAGCCAAGTGGTTCACCCAATTACTCACCCTCACATTCAACGGATAAGTGTTCGCTGATTTGGAGTAG
>CAXFCF010000357.1:0-1629 GCA_964000875.1 uncultured Candidatus Poseidoniales archaeon | reverse complement strand
AATCCTAGCAGGCATGGCGTATTCACAATGAGCTGGTGCGATGATGCCGTTAGGCATCTCTACAAATTGCATATCAACTCCATGCACCCTTCTATAGAGGCTTGCCGCCACAGAAAGTTCGTCAACTGGTTGAGAGAATGACATAGCCGCGGCAAGCAATAGTATCGGATCCGCTCCATTGACTATCACCACTGGCACCTCATCATTCACGGCTCTGGCCGCTTCGACCATCGTCCTTAGGTGCCTTGGAACAATTCTAGCAACAACATGGTTTGAGTCTCTGATAAACTGACGGTGATAGGATACATTCCGCACCCCATCGTATTCCGCAATCACGATACTGGCCGACATGTATCTTCCGCGGTCTTGAGGGAAGTGATGTGGAATCGGCATCTTTCCAAGGTCTACAGGTTCAATCTTGTTTTCCATTATAGGGGCAGAATCGGTTAATGCAGTAGGTTCCTCTGGATTGAGCATCGCCCATTCTAATGTATCCAATAGTTCACCAGGTGAGAGCCCGAATCTCTCTTCCAGTCGCGACCTTAGGCAAATGTTGGCGGCAGCCCTATGCCCTTTGGCTCCAGGTATGTCGTTGAACAGTACCGTTGAATCGGGGTTATCGATTATCTTGAGCCTCATCTCGTTGATGGGGCTGATGCCCGAATAGAGGACTGCGCCTTCAAGGTAGTCTCTGAACGCCATCGAACCGTTGGGTCTGAAGCACCTGCTTGAAGGTTGGGGGAGTTAGGTCCCTAGCAGGACTGTTGGCTAGTAGTCAATCGTTTGCTTGCCGATGCCCTCATATACGCAAGGTAGGTCGGCGGCCTGCTCCAAGGTGTGACCATGGGAAGAGGACTGTTCGCCGGTGCCAAGATGAAGAGGGATCGGCAGCGTTTCCGATGGAAGGATCGTACCTACAAGAAGCGAGTTCTGAAGCTTAAGGAGAAGTCTGACCCACTCGGTGGTTCAGCCCAAGCAAAGGGCATAGTAATCGAGAAGGTAGGTATCGAAGCGAAGCAGCCTAACTCTGGCATCAGGAAGGCAGTGAAGATCAGTCTGATAAGAACTGGTAACAAGTTGACAGCCTTCGCACCCGGAGATGGCGCAATCAATTTCATCGACGAGCACGACGAGGTCATGGTCGAAGGTATCGGTGGACGCATGGGTCGTTCGTATGGTGATATCCCCGGTGTTCGATTCAAGGTCATCAAGGTCAACGGTGTATCTCTTGACGAAATGGTCAGAGGCCGTAAGGAGAAGCCAGTACGGTGAGGTGGCATTATGAGCGAAACAGCAGAGACCGAGACTGAGCCACCACAAGAAGAGGTTAACGAGGCTCCCATCGCTGGTATCGGCACTCTGGTATTCGGCAAGTGGGATGCAAGTGAGGTTACTTGCGAGGATCCAGGGATATCTCCGTACATTAATCTCAAGACTGTCGGAACTCCACATTCTGGTGGTCGCCACGCAAATGCTTGGTTCGGTAAGAGCAAGTTGAGTGTTGTTGAGCGATTCATCAACGGTTTGATGAGAACTGGTAAGTACAGTGGGAAGAAGGCTGCGGCTACGAGTTCCTTCGAAGAAGCACTGGATACAATTGCTGAGAGGAAAGGCGGTAACCCGCTACAG
>CAXFCF010000356.1:0-1638 GCA_964000875.1 uncultured Candidatus Poseidoniales archaeon | reverse complement strand
TATGCTACTTGTTGAACTCTCTGCTGAAATGATGTGTTATTTAACGCTGTAAAGCACACTATTAGGGGCAGGTTTGAAGATTGAAACTCATCCATCGAATGACATGCGTAGCCGTGTTCTGACCAGCCTCTTGCTCGTCTTGCTGATGCTTCTGTCTACCTCGTTACCAGCCGGTTCAGCCGAAGATGAAGACCCAACTCCAACCTGGGTCGACTGCTGGTCAGGACACGATGGTGGGCTAACTGCAGAGGCCTCCGAGTTCTGTAATGAACACCACACAACTGCTCCTGAAAACCGTCTTTACGGAATTCGCTGGGTGTTCCTCGATGTATCGCAGGAAGACATACCAAGTGGATGGGTCGATACCCAACTTACGAACCTAAACGCCGTCTTCTCGAAATGGAACTTTCACTTCCTTACCAGCGAGCAAATAGTGATTGAAGATGCTGTAGCAGAGTCCAACGACTACTACGAAGAATGGACATTGCGCCAAATTCTCCCCGACCTGCGCGCCCAACTAGGACTATCCGAAGATGATGACCAAGCGCTGATTGAACTCAAAGCAGAATTAGAGGAACGCCATGTCTCGCAGGAGGCACTAGATGAATTGAATCTAGACGAGGAATTCAACACCGCCGCTGCGTTCAGACTTGCCTCTCGAGCCCGATCGGAGGACATAACCGTAGTAATCAGGCCGAACCTCGAAGCAGGAGGAAAGAGTGGTGGACCCAACTCCGAGTTCCAATCGACCAACGGTGGAGCAATTGAACTCAACACAAATTTGCTTGAAACCGGATCTCTCACCATTTTACCACACGAGATGGGTCACTACTTCGGTCTCAGTCACACGCATGTCCTAGACTATGATAATCCGGAAGCGGAGTTTGATTTCAACAACCTTTGGAGTCGGATGGAGTTCGGTGGCGACGCTCTGCGACGAGCTGTTGGGGATGATTACTCACAACCATTTGGTGAGCAGTGGATTCCATACCATGCTAACAATCAGGAACTCGAAGAATTCAGCCAATTGATTCCCGAATCACTGGTCTGGCCGGTATGGAGACTAACCTACCACGGTGATCACCAAGAATTCGATAACCTTGGTGAATTCATCGCCATGGGCGAGGCTGGCGACACGATATATCGCAAGAACTTCGGGCGTAACTATGTCTTCGGTGACAAGGGTTCAGAATGGTCAGGTAACAACTGCATATGGAACGAAACTGCCGAACAGGGACAATGCCGCTACCACGAACCAATGGAGGTCTACGACTATAGCCACCCTACAATCAAGGATGTCATGTTCTTCGACAATGGAACCACCTCCAATCTGATGAGTTATGTCATTCCCTCGTACAACGAAGTGTCATCAAAAAGTGGATTGACCAGTGAACAGATCGACAAGATGAGGTTTGGAGCAAACACGCCCATGCGATTGCTACTTCGAAATCACTGTCTTGGAACCACACTGTGTGAAAACACAGAGGAGCAAGAGGAACAGGATGATGATACCCCAAATGACGAAGGTTCATCCCAAAACGACGGTAATGAAACAATACCGGATCCCGAGGACAACACGACAAGCCCAGAACCAGACCCCCCCGATAACTCCTCTACAAATCCTGATTCTGAGCAAGA
>CAXFCF010000355.1:0-1640 GCA_964000875.1 uncultured Candidatus Poseidoniales archaeon | reverse complement strand
CCGGAGTAGTCGGAGACAATGATAGCGTCTATGTTGTCATCCTTGCACCTACTGTGGTAACCATTGATTCGGTAGAGGGTTCCTTCACCGCAGGGGACACTATCTATGTGAACGGTACCCTGACTGACGAGTTCGGTGCGCTTCTCCAAGAAGCAGGTGTGCCGAAGGCAGGAATCATCCACCTCAGCCTTGATGGCAACGATACGGGAATGTTTGTCGAGACCAACGCAACCACTGGTACCTACAGCATCGAATACATCATCCCACAGTCGACACCAGCTGGTCCACACATGCTCTCTGTCTTCTTCTTAGGTGGATTCATGTGGGTTGATCCGATAGGTCAAGGGGACTCTAGCAACCCCGAGTACTATCTGAACAGCAGTACGGATCAGGTTCTCAATGTCAGCGTACCGACACAGATAATTCTCGATGGCATTGGTGGAGATGTGGATCGAGAGGGTTCCTTGGTAATCGATGGAACACTGCTTGACATAGTAAACAACCCACTAGAGAACCAAACTATCGAGGTATGGTTCGATAATCAATGGCTAACCAATGTTACCACGGATGACCAAGGTAACTTCCAGGTTTACTTCCCGGTTCCATTCGATTCACCGCTTGGACCGCAGACCATGGAGTTGAGATTCACAGGCTCTATCTTCTATCTGCCCAGTGAGGCCAACACCTCTTGGAACGTATACAGTCCGGTGAACATCGAGTTGGTGTTGCCAACTGAAATTGCCATCAACGACGAGTTGACCGTTCAGGGGACGATTAGAGATAACCTCATTGACGGATGGATATTCAACCATACTCTTGAGATTAAGTTCAATGGTACTCTGATAGGTACTGTGACTTCTGACGAGAATGGTGTATGGACAGTCGATTGGATTGTGCCGAACAACATAGGCCTAGGGTCACATCCAGTGGAGGTATACTCGCCTGCGCAAGGATGGTACAGAGAGGGAACCGCTTCTTCCAGCATCTGGGTTGCGCACCACTCCGAATTCTCGATTACTGTCGAGGACAACGGGGATGCTACCCGTGGAACCTTCTGGAACCTTAGTGGTAGGCTGTACGATGCGGACGCTGTCGGTCTTCCGGGAATCGATGGACGTAGTGTCGATATCTTGCTAGATGGCGTCTTCCTTGACACTGTAACCACTGATTCGATTGGTCAATTTGAGCTAATGATACCAGTCAGCATGACTTCTGCTCGCGGCGACCACCTCATCGAGGTATTCTATGCGGGCGAGTCCTCGTGGCTAGCCTCTAACGCCTCTGTGTCCGTAACTACCTGGTCGGACATTGATTGGCAACTGGTTGAAAATGAGAACACCATCATCCGTTCTTCTTCTATTCATCCAATCATCATCGAGGGTAGGGTCATGGAGGTTGGAGGCGCTGAGAACCCTGTCGACTACCTTGACATGATTCTCTACTGGAATGGTACCGACTTGATGATTTCAGATCGAATAGTATGGGACAACGACAGTAACTTCAGAATTGAGTTGATTGCTCCGCAGTCGATGCCTAGCGGAGAGGTTACTCTCACTTTGAATGCGGTATCGAATCAGAGCCGCCACTTCAATATGGGGACAGTCAACATGACGATTTTCGTCGTTATCCCGGTTGACTTT
>CAXFCF010000354.1:0-1652 GCA_964000875.1 uncultured Candidatus Poseidoniales archaeon | reverse complement strand
GTGTGCACCCAATCCTGGCTGCTTGCAAGTCAATCCAATCTTGGATGAGCGAGGATCGTGTGGATTCAATGAAAGTGTTACGACTCGTGACCTAACGGCATCTCGCAACTGCAGTTGCTTACCGGAACGGCTACCGTTAATCTTGCCTTCGTTCTGGTTAATGTTCACTGGCTCCTCCAGAATCTGTGATTTGTGAAGAAGTCCTTCGATGGGGCCTATCTGTACGAAGGCACCGAACTCAAGCACTTCAGATACAGCGCCGTCGACAATCTCGTTGGTATCCAATCTGAAGAGGATTGCCTTGAAGCGAACATTCTGATAGATTGCTCCATCACCATGTATGATCCTTCCGCGTCCAACCATCTCATGGTCATATGTGACGAGGACGAAGTTGTCGTCATCGTCGAACTTGCCTTCAAAAGCCTGGTGTGCTAGCCTATCGACGTGCTGGCTCAGTGATTGCCCCTCGCGGATGTACTCCGCGGGGATCCTAATCGTATCCTCCCTTACCTCAAGTGTGTACATTTCGATTCCTCCATTCGCCTGCCCTCGTTCGGTAGCCACCGGGAACGGAAGGGCTCTTCACCCTCCCGTCCCTCATAGGCAGCAGCCTCCGGAGGAGAGGTTCCTAGTGGCTCGCCGACCTACACCCCCCATTTAAGGACTGTGAACGAGGATGTGACCCCCGTAGGGGTCACAGACCATACAATTGACATGCTTACCCTGCGAATCTAGTGAAGGTTGAAGTAGCCGTTGAGTGGCACCGAACGACGTGAACATAGTTCATTCTAGGACTTCGAGGCAGCGAACCTCTCCGCTTCTATTGGTCGCGCTAATCTTCTGCTTGCTCTCTCAAGCATGGATTGGCCTAGTGAACACTACCCCCTCACACAACTTAGTGAATGACCAAGAACGTAACTTCTCTTCTGCTGAAGCATGGTCAGAACCAGCTTCAGACTGGCCACAGTTCGCAAGACATCCTTCAAGGAACGCAACCGTACAGGAACACTCACCGAATGGTGGCGTGGGTGACGGAGATGTCGCTAACGCAACCGTACTGATGACCATTGATCAACCGATTGTGAATTGGCACCACTTCGACACTAATGACTACGGTGCAGAGGGATTAGCAAGCGTCGCTGCTGATTTTTCAGCAAACATCGAAGTCACGGGTAATGCACAGGAACGATGTGGGCAAGGACGATTGTTTACCGTGCTAGTAGCTGAGCGAGAGGTTGGTGGCTCCGACCATTCTTTCCTCACTATCATAGATGGTGAAAGTGCCAAGAAGGCATGGGAAGTCGACTTGGGTTCAACAGATTCTGTCAAAGCAGCGCCTGTAGTTGTCGATGTAGATGGTGACTCTGACAAGGAGGTGCTTGTCGCTTACGATGCGCAAGGCACATTCAACCTCGAGATGTGGGCACCAGAGATTGCCTGCTCCGAATCGGGATGGGCGAGCCAAGGCGGTTCCAACCAGAAAGTGTGGTCATTCACCGACCCAGATCTGGGTATCACCGTTCCTTCACCCTACATATTGGGCAACCACGACATCGGGAGTCAGCTACTTCTGGCTGACCTCGACCTAGACGGTGATGCAGAATTAGTGGCTACCCTAGTCGATGAAACAGATGACACGCCTGTAGTAATCG
>CAXFCF010000353.1:0-1652 GCA_964000875.1 uncultured Candidatus Poseidoniales archaeon | reverse complement strand
CCAAGGTGCCCTGCCTTGGAACCGTAACCTGTCACCATCACGGGTCCTTTAGCAACATTGCGTTTAGCCAGTGAATCTTGAGCTTCCAGAAACCTCTCTCTCATACCATGATCCATCTTCGACCTCAAATCCTCGTCCAAACCATCGAGAGTCCAAAGTTCGCGGACTCTGTTTGCAACTTCAAGGTAAATATCTCCAATATCATTATCTGAGGATATTACATTCACTTTTTGTGCAAGATCTGAATCCCTCATCAGGGCTGAAGCGTGTTGGTATATGTTACAGGAAGCATCCTGCAACAATGGCAATCCTGATGGAATTTCATCCAAGCCTTTGGTCTCAGTCATGTCTATGACATTGAGTAGTTCCCTCGCTGCAGCCAATCTTTGGAAGTCTTCCCTCTTGCCTCCGAACAACCCTTCGACACCATCAATCCAATCTGATTGCATCCCCTCTCTAGTGAGCCAAACATCACCTGAATCTTCTTGCTGTTGAGATGATGTGGTATAATGACCAGATTCAAACGCCATCAAGTCCTCGTCAACGCCTTTGATGATTCTCTTTAATTCCCCACTGTCAATCAAGAAATCAGCAATCTTACTACATTGATTGAAATCTATCTTATTGGGAATAGATGTTTCTCCAAATACTTCAGTCAACAAACTTGGGTCTCGCTTCCACTTACCAAACCACCATAGAGAACCAACCCTAACTTTGAGCCAGTACAACCCTTCTTCACCTATGGGATGTTCTTCAGAGAATCTTAGAATTCCTTTCGTCACATCTGAACCTTGAGGGGTGAGGATGTTTGAAACAGAGTATAACCTACCTCTCCAATCTACCTGCCATGGGTGCCAGAACTTGTTACCCAAACTTTCCGAGCCTTCTAGCAGATCTGTGGCGAATCTCAATTGGTCGCGTAATGAATCGTAAGTGTTTTCCAACCTCTTGTGAGCCCGTGAAGCGTCTATCAGAGATGTGTCATCAATATCAGACTCCTCATCTTCATCACTTCCCTCCGCCCTCAGTTCCGCTTCAATCAACAAATGTGATCTTTCGAAAGAAACATTCTCGGCGTGTCTATCAAACAACATGTTCGCTACTCTAAGCATCCATGGATCAATGGACCACTCTGTTCTCTGAAGATGATTAATTGCGTCTATGCAAGTCTGCGATAAAATTAGTCTGGGTGTACCATCCTGCTGGAATGATCTGTGATTCGAAATTGTCCCAGCCGACTCTCTTAGCCTCTTCTCTAGAAAGCCCCCTGCTATTGGTTCGCCACCCTCAGTGAGTGAATGATCAAGTGGTTTGCAGAACATCATCGACCTACGGTTTTTCCTCAGATTGTTGAATAGGTTGTCCACTACATCTGGTGGGTGAGAATCAAATATTGATTTGACAACATTACCAAACTCCAAACGATTCTCGCCTCGCGAGTACTGATCCTCGGCACGCACGCCCTCCTTCTCAAAGGCAATGAGTCCACATTCTGACATCGTCATCATTAGGTTGTATCCAATCTGTAGATAGGATTTCCATCTCTTATTCGGCTCTGATTCATTTTTACTAGCACGACCTGTAAATCCCAATCTTTGGTCGTCCTCCAAGAACCTCTGTAACTCTGATGCGATGTTTGTTACAAGTTGTAC
>CAXFCF010000352.1:0-1658 GCA_964000875.1 uncultured Candidatus Poseidoniales archaeon | reverse complement strand
GTACTGTAGTGGTCTCAGTGGTTACATCCTCATCCTCGACTACTACAGATTGTTCGTGGGTCTCACCCATCACTTCGGTCACGACGACACTCGACTCCCAAGCCGAGCAAGCGTCTGTGTTAGTGATAGCAGGCTCAAACCAGTATGCCCCCCTGTAGTCAGGTTTTGGTTCCCAAGAAGTCAGGGTGGTACTGAGGTATGCGTGCTCGACTCCATTGATGTCAACAAGTAGCCAACATCCTCCAACATCAGTGGTTACATGCTTCCAAGCGCCTTCAGCAAGCCACCCTTGCCCGACGATTAATTCATCTTCTTCATCAGTACCTAATTCCTCAACAGGTTCTTCTTTTTCTTCATCCTCATCAGAGGCATCTTCCTGAGGTGGGTTCCAAACATGAGTCATGCGAGTGGAGAAGGCAGGTGTTCCGGTTGTAGCGAGGTCGATGGTCCAAGTACCTGCTTTGAGATCCCTGAACTCTATTTCAAAGGAAGAGAATGATAGAGACTCACCTGCTACGATGGTTTGCGATACACCAACTTCCTCAGCGCAGACTCCGTCTTGTACTGAATGAGTTTCACCCATATGTGTGAGAGTCATTTCGATACGGCACTCAGTTGGCCAGTAAACATCCATATCGATGGCAGTGTCTAGACTCAGATCGAAGGTCAGGCGTTCATCGAATGTGCCGCGGTCGACAGTTTCCAAGAGTGAGGTCGTCAAAGTAGCTAGGGAACTATCCTGTAGGGAAGCTCGACAAGCTAATCCAGTGTCACCCCCGTCATATACCAATTCAACAGTTCTCGTAGTGCCGTACTCCGGTGCGTTAGTTACAATCAGGTAAGTGCCATCGTCTAGTTCACAGCCGTCGTAATCGCTCATAGAGACAATTGTTTGACCGATTGTGATTCCATCACTTGGTTCCACCTTGTACTCGGAGAAGTCCTCTTCGCATGACTCGGCTCCCCTACTATCGAACAACAGTGTTCCATCGGGGGATAGAACATGCCACTTGACCATGCATGTGTCATTGAATCTAAGTTCGGCCATGTCTTGCCCTACATTGGTTAGATTGGTGTATAGAATTACATTGTCTGCATCAGTGAATGTTCCATCCAAGCCACCGTCACCACTGACCGAGGATACCATCAATACACCTTCTGGCAGCGTTTGGGCTCCAGTCTGTATTGCTAGGTTGGCCGAAGCAGTCATGTCTTGGATTCCAGATAGTGAGACATCGAGTCGCCACTCGCCGGAAGAGACAGCAGTACCGTCAGAAGTAAGATCCCAAATCAACCAACCTAATCCTATTTCGGTCGCTGCAGGGATGACCTCATTAGACATACAGCCCAAGTTCGTGGTTTGCATAGGCAGGCTTTGACCCACTCCTACAGGCTTGATAGCAACCCTGCAACCGGAATCGGCTGTAATGGTGATATCTTCACTACCGTCGTTCTTCAGAGCAAGGTAGTAGGTGAACGAGTCGCCAGTTAGCAGACTCTCTTGGCCGGCAGGAAGTGGTGGTGTGTTCATCGTTAGCGAGAGTCCAGGGATGCTTACAGGTGTTCTCTGGAAGTCGATCGTTCTCGTAGCGACGATTAGATTTGAATCGTCTCTGACTTCAATGGTCACCTCACCACTCAGTGCTGTCACACCAGAT
>CAXFCF010000351.1:0-1667 GCA_964000875.1 uncultured Candidatus Poseidoniales archaeon | reverse complement strand
CTGCATATGGTGCAGAGAGAACCCCTGAATTTTACTTACTAGACGGCTCAGCGACTATTGTTTACCGCGGGCGCCTTGACGACTCACCTAGAGATCCAGCACACGCCACTACTAGCGAACTAGCTGATGCAATTGACGCCATTGTAGCTGGCTCTTCTCCAAAGAATAAGAGGACATTATCAATTGGTTGCTCCATCAAGTGGATCTGAGCAGGAGGGCTCGATTTGACTAGCCACTCGAGCAAAGGTGCCGCATTAACTCTTGCAGTATCTCTATCTTTCATGATGCTCCTTTCATCACTATCTATCAAACCGATTCCTATTAGCGATGATCGTGATGGCGATGGTTGGACAAACGACTTTGAGGTTGAGATGGGAACTAATCCAGACTATCCTTTGGACACATTCGCTTGCAACGGAGCAGTCAGTCTTTGCCAGAAGCAATTGACTGAAGTGACCTTCGCAGAGACTCATAATGCCCATTCTTCGATGGATTGGGGATTCCTTGGTTATGCAGCCAACCATGAATTGAACCTTACTGGGCAGATGGAAGCAGGTTTCAGGGGATTGATGCTGGACACTCACTATCCCGAAGAAGGTAGCAACGAAATCCTTCTCTGTCATGGAAGCTATGGTGAAAGTTTCCAAGGAGTTCACCCGTGTTCCTTTGGATCACATCCACTGATTGATGCACTTGAGTTGATACGTAAATTTCTAGAAAACAACACCGAAGAGGTATTCATTCTCTCTTTCGAGAATTATGTATTAGATAGTGAATTGATTACCACATTCAACGACGCAGGCATGGCTCCACACATGTATTGGCATGATGGGGAAGATTGGCCAACCCTTGGAGAAATGGTTCGCACAGGACAGCGAGTGGTTGCTTTCAGCGACACTGTTGATGGACAACACGATTTTCTTCTTCGACACCGACTTCATGTACGCGGCACCCCATGGGGAGCACCTAGCGTAGAAGAATTGAGTTGCACACCAATCCATGGTTCATCAAACGCTGAACTATATCGTCTCACAACTTACCTGACTTATTCGATAGGACTTAGTTACCCCCACGGCGCGACGATTACCAATCAACCTGAGTTCATTCACAACCATACAATTGATTGTTGGGTGGAGACTGGAGTTAGGCCAAATTTGGTTAGTGTAGATTGGTGGGAGCAGGGAGATGTACCGTCCGCAGTTCTAAGATTGAATCAGATAGAATACCCCGAAATAATTGATTAACAAACCCATCTCACACAGTTCCATGAGCCCCAACAGCGTAGATGAGTTCGAAGAATCAGATGAGACTGTGGAAATCGATGGTGAGGAGTGGGAAGTTCAGTATGAGGTCGATGACAGTTCACGCGAAGAGGGGTATACCTACATCCGCTCAAACACATCACATGGTATAGCCGCCGCCATAGAAGAAGTGCATACCAGAGATGACCCCAATGGCGAGTGGAATTGCACACCAGAGGACAACTTACAGGTCGACGAAGATGCAAGTCATGATGATCCAAACAAATACACACATGTAATGATATTACACGAAGAAGAAGACCCCTCAGAAGAGGAATAACGACTAAAGTTTAGGTTGGCCTAAATATTATATACACCACATAACTCGGCGTTTTAGGGGTGCCTAAAATACCAGTAATTAACAGA
>CAXFCF010000350.1:0-1680 GCA_964000875.1 uncultured Candidatus Poseidoniales archaeon | reverse complement strand
CAACGGAAGCAATTAGCAGCAGACGAAACAGTTCCATCGACTTCAGTAGGTGATAGCAGCGTGCGTGGGCGCGCATCATGTTGAGAGCAACCGCTCTAGCCCTACTCCAATCCTGCTCAGCAGGAGGGAACTCACACAGCACATAACCCATCGACACCACCACTGCAGGCTCGTTTATGGTGCACCACCAAGTGACACGATCGGAGAGGCGTTCGAACACCTTCTGGCAGAAGTCTATCCAATCATCGAGGTTCTCCTCTCTCTCAAATCCACCCTTCTCATCCCACCAAATGGGTTGAGTGAAGTGATGAAGTGTCACCATCGGCTCTACCCCCTTTGCTAGCAACTTGTCAACTAAATCAGAGTACCACTGCATCGCCTCATCATCCCAAACACCCTGTTCAGGAGCGAGTCGACTCCATTCCACAGAAAGGCGATAGTGGCCAACATTCAGATCAGCGATGAGGTCGACATCCTCGTCGACTCGATTCCAATGATCACAAGCAGATCCGCTTGACTGGCCACTAGTTGAGCGTGGTTCGAACTCAGTCCAGTTGTTTCTGTTACCACCTTCTATCTGATGAGATGAGGTTGCGACACCCCACATGAATCCAGAAGGAAACGAACCTCCTTTGAGTAGCTGTTTGTAGTCAGCAACAGACCAATCGCGGTGATACTCCTGTTTTTTCCACCCACTGAGCCAGAGACAAACTAAGATCATGGCCAGTTGACCCAAACCTCTCAGAACATGCCACTTGTCCTCGAAAACCCGGCCATTGAGAGGGATATCGTTGACCCACATGTTGAGATTCGCCCAGTAGAGTAAAACCAGAAAGGCTGCTGTTGATGGACCCGACCAAGTCCTCCACTTGGGAGGTAAGAGAGCTAAGCCGAGAGCTATCTCGAAAACACCGCTAGCAAGAACCCAGAACCTAGAATTACCTAGAATCTCAGGGACTAGTGGCTCAAACCAAACTGGGTCACGGAAGTGCTCGACACCGACTATCACCAAGAAAATAGAGAGCGAAAGTGCGAGTATATGACTCAAGGCCTCGACTTTGGGGTCATCCTTATCTCCCATCTTGACTGGTCTGAGAAGCCAGTGTAAGAAGGATTCCCGGGGGACTGTAGAAGAGAGAAAGCATCATTCTCGTCGTTGGTTCCCGCCAACTCATGGCACCACCGTTCGACGATGTGCGCGAGGCTAGCGCCGCTCACTCGAACGATTTCAAGAACCTCGGTGTACGAGGCGTCGCCGGGCGTTCTCTTCTCATTCTAACCTGTATGGATTCCCGCATAGTCCCACATCGTGTCCTCGACATGGAAGTCGGTGATGTAAAGGTGATTCGTAACGCAGGGGGTCAACTTAACCAGGAGGTGGAAAAGGACATCGTCCTCGCAAGTCACCTATTGGAGGTCGACAGGATCCTCATCATGCCACACACACGCTGTGCCATGGCTTCGATTAACATCGGTGATGTGCGCGACATCGTCTCTGCACAGAGTGGAGTAGACGCCTCCGAGTTCTCACCTCGACTCATAGAAGATGCACATGCCAAATTAGCAGCGGATGTCGAGACACTGCGAAGTAACCCATTGCTGAGACCTGGCACCGAAATCGCGGGAGCGTTCTACGATGTAGACACTGGAGAGGTCGATTTCTCCTGACTTGTTTGTTGA
>CAXFCF010000349.1:0-1684 GCA_964000875.1 uncultured Candidatus Poseidoniales archaeon | reverse complement strand
TGGAATATGAATGCGGGAGCTAGCGCCACTAAAGAAAAAAGAGCGCTTGCAATTATTGATTGGATTGATGCACTCATCATCCCAAAAAACCCACCATGCATGACTATGGCTATAGCTAGTGCGAAGGCGCCTGTCGCCATCGCCAAATCTTTCACTTCTCTCTCAGAGAAATGAAACATAGAGCCTGTGTGCCTGTTTACAGGTGAGCCTCCAACATCGAAGAAACTGCGCATGAATGGTTCAAACGGATTTCCAGGTTGTCCTTGAATGACTACCCGGATTCGCTGTTGCTCAGGGGAATCTTGGCTTCGTCTCTTACCCAATCTGTCAAAGGGGTCATCATCGATCTTCGATGCGCGGGGATCTCGAGCCACACCTTTCGGCTTTCACCGACCGTCTTTAGGGTTCGCTGGTGAACAGGTTTGATGTGTGATGATGAACAGGGGGTGATGATGTCGGGCATTAGGAGAGCGATGCTGGAGATGGGTCTCGCAACTTGTTGCTTGATGTGTGATGCCCCTGATGTCGCTGGTTCTGCAAGGTGTAAAGGGTGTATATCGAACCATAGAACAATGCGAGAGAAGGTGCAATCTCTACCAAATGAATCGTTAGCTTATCAGTGGGCTATGGAGATGTTACAGATGCTCGCGCGACCTGGTTCATTCGAACATGATGAAACACATGGGGAGTGGATGACTGTATACGCTTCTCTTCTAAGGGGATCCAAAGGATCTGCAAAGAAAGTAACGCAAGAGGATGTCGAAGCCGCTTTCGCTACTGCTAGAAAGAAGCGGAAGAGAAATCCATTGAGAGACATAGCCAATCAAAATAAATGGAAGGATGGGAAACCCTCTGAAGAGGAAATTAATCGCTTGAGTCAAGATCTCCCGGAAGATGTTGTAGATGCATCTGGAATCAGAACTGTACCAAGTAAGGATATCGCCAAGATCGACATGTCGGATAGATTGGGGGAAGACCCTGAATTGGTAGCTAGGGTGCAAGCAAATGCAGCACTTACAGAAGAGTCAGATGACGAAAGAGATCTAATGGCGGATATAGAAGTGAGTGAGAAGATGATGGAGCGAAAGAAATGGGACGACATTGTCGAAGGAATAGATGACCTGCTTGATTGAATCAAAGGTTGTCTTTAGCATACTTGACTGCATTGTGGAATATGGGCATACCTTCACCCTCCCAATCACCTGATTGAGATTCGCGTGTCCAGGTCGCGCCTAACCACTTGGAATGATTCGCCTCGGGATGGGGCATCAAACCGAATACAAGTCCTGAGGGGTCACACACGCCTGCAACATTACGCATAGATGCATTAGGGCATATAGGGTATGGTAAGGGTTCGTCGGATGAGCTAGGATAAGGTTCGTTTGGATCTACATACCTCACTACTAATTGCCCACTCTCGTGGAACCTATCCAAATCTGTTGGTGATGGTACCACAAATTTACCCTCTCCGTGCCTCACTGGTGTCCGCATGCGGGTCAGACCTTTTGTCCAGATACAAGGTGTGTCTGGGTTGAACTCCAATGTCACCCAACGATCCTCGTAGTGCCCTGAATCGTTCAGTGTAAGAGATGCCGTCTGTTCAAGGCTAACATCGTGATCACCGGGTAAAAGACCCATCTTGACTAGTACTTGGAATCCATTGCAAATTCCTATGACGGGTTTG
>CAXFCF010000348.1:0-1707 GCA_964000875.1 uncultured Candidatus Poseidoniales archaeon | reverse complement strand
AATAAGTACTGAATACACGTCCGCGCCAAGAATCCTCACTTCGTTCCTGTAGTAGGACAGTAGACAGCACCCAGTTAGCACCGCTGGCAGCATGTCCAAAGGTGACTAGTACAGCAATCCAAGGCGACCATTCAAGCCAACCTATGGCTGCGTAAGCCAATCCGCAGACGCTTACAAGCCAGCCTAGCAAGAACGGCCAACGACTACGATTGGTGAAAGCGTACCGAGCTAAGATTGGACCAAGACCCGTTCCTAGTCCACGTGCTGCGAACAAAATACCAATTCCTGCGGCCATACTACCAAGCCCGACCTCATCCCCAACAAGTACGAGCATGTAGACCAGCCCTCCCCCAAACACACTCCACAGTGCCTTTGCGGTGATAATTCTACGAACGGTGGGAGTGGTGAAGATGATTTGAAAGCCCTCAGTGATGGTTCCAATGGTGTTTGCCCAGAAACCACCTGGTTTTGGCTTGTATGGTTCCTGTGGTATATCGAGGGTACTGTACATCAACGCACCTAGAATGAAGCCCAGCGCGTTGACCACGAACGCAACCTGTACCCCGTAGGCTGCCACAACAAACCCACCTACGCTGGCACCAAGGCAGAGGGCGGCACTCCAAGTGGCACTATTGAGGGCGTTAGCTGTCAACAACTCGTTGTCCTTGGTTATGTTCGGTATCGATGCATTTTCCGCAGGGATGAACACTGCTCCCAAAATCATCAGAATACTCGATACGGCATATACCAACCACACTTCGCTAGCCTCGTCGACCAGCAACAACAGTAGAACGGCAGCAGCAGAGAGGACATTAGACCAGATCATCAATGCCTTACGACTGAATCGATCGGCTAGCATTCCTGTGAAAACCTGCGGGAATGCGAGCGAGAACATCCGTATCACGAACAGGAGGCCTATTCCAAGTTCAGAGCCTGTCAATTCGTGGATGAGAACGAAGAAAGCAACCGTGCTGAACCACTCACCCAGCATCGAGATGGCAAGTCCTAGCCAGAGACGGCGGTATACAGGGTTGCAGCGGAGGAGTTCAAGAAAACCGACCTCTCTCTCCTGCATGAACTACCCGAGTACCTCCTTCCTATCATGTTGTGTACCGGCCAAGCGCCCGAACCATGATGTACGGTACTCACCCGCAACCTTCGATGGCACCAAGCAACCTGGTCTGGATAGACTGCGAGTTCACCGGTCTCGACCCCGATGAAAACCGCATCATTGAGATAGCGACTATCATCACTGATTCGGATCTCAACATCATAGCAGAGGGTCCCTGTCTGGCGATTAAGCAGTCCGATGAACTTCTGGATTCTATGGATGAGTGGAACACTGAGCACCATGGTGAGAGTGGTTTGACTGATCTTGTAAGAGCCAGCGAAGTGGATGACGAAGAGGCGGAGCGTCAGACCTTGGAGTTCGTCAAGCGCTTCACCACACCAAGGCATTCACCACTGTGTGGTAACACCATATCGCAGGATCGTAGGTTCCTGAGGAGATACATGCCTAAGTTACACGCCCACTTTCATTATCGTAGCATCGATGTCTCAACCATCAAGGAGTTGGCGAAGCGTTGGGAGCCAGATCTACCCAAGTACCACAAGCAAGGCGGTCACCGTGCTTTGGAAGATATCAGGGAATCAGTCGCAGAACTCGCATATTATCGAGAGAAACTTTTCGAGTAAATCATTACCCAA
>CAXFCF010000347.1:0-1721 GCA_964000875.1 uncultured Candidatus Poseidoniales archaeon | reverse complement strand
ATGCGATTTTCAGAGGGAATATCTCACCGACGCCCCTGATTACAGAGCAGTAACCCAGGCCATATTCTGTGATCTTTTCGAGCGAGGGCAAATAGTCGAGGATTTGCGTCCCAATATCTACGACCCCATCGAAGGTACTACGATAGCTGACGCCGAGGTAGAGCGAGTTACTAGGATGACCAAACTTGTCGATGTTGTTTGGCAGACTGATTCAGGTGAGAAAGTCATCATCTCGACTACTCGTCCTGAGTTGATTTGTGCATGTGGAGTTGTAGTGGTTCACCCCGACGATGAGCGCTTCACACATCTTGTAGGCCAGAGGATTGGACTTCCAATGCCAGTTGCAGGACGCGATGCATCTGTCGAAATACGAACCCACCCTTCAGTAAAGTCAGAGTTCGGTTCTGGTGTTCTAATGGTTTGTTCCTTCGGAGATCAGAACGATGTAGCGGTGTTCCGTGAACTCGGTTTGAATCCTTTCCAAGCCATCGACCTTGAGGGTAACATGACTGATATTGCTGGCCCACTTTCCGGGATGAGTGTTCTTGAAGCGAGAGAGCAAGCAATTGCTTACTTAGAGGATAATGAACTACTGTCAGCGGTTCACGAGCGTGAACAGGAGATACCAGTAAGTGAGAGGGGTAAAAACCCCGTCGAGATTATTCTGCTGAAGGAGTGGTATGTTAGACAGACACATATCCAAGAGAGATTGGCTGAGTTGGCTGACGAGATTAATTTCGTACCCCCTAGGAACAAGCAATACTTGATCGACTGGATGCAGAATATCAGTATTGACTGGCCGATTAGTCGTCGACGTTGGTATCACACTGAGGTGCCAGTTTGGTATTCTGAGGATGGCACTAAGATTGTGCTCCCTCCAAGTGGAGGGTATGTTCAACCTTGGCGTGAATTGCCCCCAGAGGGCAGTATAGTTCTTGATAGGGAGAGTCGTGCAAGAATCGGCACATTTGAGGAACTCAAAGAGGAGCTGGGTTCCTTAGAGGGAGAGGAAAAGGTGTTTGATACTTGGATGGATTCATCTAATTCCAATCTCTTTGTTAGTGGTTACTTGGGTGATGAAGATGTCTTTGAAAGAGCGTTCCCCACTGGCATCAGGCCACAAGGAAAGGAGATTGTGAGGACATGGCTCTACTACACACTGCTGAAATCGGCGTTGCTCCTAGATAAACCCGGATTCAAGAATGTCTGGATAGATGGTCTTGGAATGGATCCATGGGGTCGCAAGATGTCCAAGTCCCTTGGTAATGGCATCGATGCCGACTCAGTCTTGGAGTGTGGTGCGGGTGGTAGAACTGGTGCATGGAAGGTCAAGGGTCCAGACAAGACGGTTAACTTGAAGGCCAACAAGATTGGTTCTGAGTGTTTCAGGCTATGGAAGGCGTGCGATGCTCAGGTCGGTGACGACTTCCAGATAAATCCTGAAGATATCGAATCGAAGTATTTCGGAATCTTGACCAAGTTGTTCAATGTAGCTAGGTTTGCTTCGCAGTTCGATGTCCCTGAGGATCTTGACAATACTCCAGATGGTCTGCATCCTGCCGATTGCTGGGTGTTGAGTGAATTCGCAGAGGTGAATAGCAATGTTAACTCGGCGTGGTCGGATATCGACATATACACAGCAGCACAGACAATCAAGAACTTCGGCACAGGAATATTCCCAAGTCATTGGTTGGAAATGGCCAAGTCTAGGTTGTATGATG
>CAXFCF010000346.1:0-1722 GCA_964000875.1 uncultured Candidatus Poseidoniales archaeon | reverse complement strand
AATCGTAGTTGGCTACGAGTTGGATGGCGTACAACTAACCGAGATGCCCTCTTGTTCAGAGGCACTTAGCAGGGTCACCTGTGTGACTGAGAAGATGCCAGGGTTCCCACACATGGAAACCTCGGACTGGTTAGAACTAGCTCGTGATGCGAATGCTTCCGGCGCTGGCTACTCAGCACTACCTGATGCAGCGAGGAACTATGTTGAACGAGTTGAAGCTCTGCTTGGAGTACCAATCCACTCAGTCGGCGTTGGCCCTGATCGAGAAGCTACAATCTACAGGTGAGCCGTTACAATCAAAAAAAGAACAAAGGGAGCGGATATTATGGCAGGAAGACCGGGTAAGCGAAGAATACCGCGCCCAAAAGGGGGAAAACCGCGACATGGTCGATCGGCTGCGGCCATCGATCCCGAAGTTCCGTGTCAAGTCCCTAGCTGCTCTCAGTTCGCTGATACTGCACTCGGTGGTCGCTCGATTGCATACGACAACGCAGTTGATGTCTGGGAAAGCATTCCAGAGGGTCCAAGGCGAGTAAAGATTTGCAGAACCCACTACAAGGAATGGAAGAAGGCGAAGAAGGACGACGAAACAGAGTGGACCTGATATCCCTCTACCCCTTTCATAGTCGAACCGTGTCGCACATTCATGGCGGAGCGACTAGAGTTCGATTCCCACTCCCCATTTGAGCTCCACCAAATCCTAACTAGTCAAGAAACCACACCAGAGGTGAAGGCTTACGCAGATCTCCATCTGCCAGAAGGAGAAGGTCCTTTTGGTTGCGTGATTGCAGTAAACGGAAGCCGTGGTTGGTCTGCACACCACTTAGAGCATATCGATAATTGGTTGGCATCGGGTCTTGCTGTCTGCCAGTTGCGTTCGTTCGAGTCGCGGGGAGTGGAGTCAGTAGTAGAGAATCAACTATCGGTGACACACGCTATGATGATGGTAGACGCATTCAATGTCAAGGAGCTACTTGATGAAGATGCGCGAATCGGACGGATTGGTATCACAGGTTGGAGCCTTGGTGGTACAGTGGCAACCTATGCTGCTTGGCTACCGCTGGTAGAAAAATTGGGCACCCCTTTCGAAGCACACTTGCCTTTCTATCCTGCGACACATATGCGGCCAGATGTGAAAACATGGAGTGATGCCCCTATGCTGATATTGCACGGTACCGGAGACGATTGGACCCCAATTCGATTCGTTGAGGAATTAATGCCGCAGATTCCTAACGCTACACTCCATGAATACCCCGGTGCACACCATGGATTCGATTCTCTCGAGCCTAAGAAATGGTTGCCGAAAGCAATTCGCCTCGGTAAGCGTACGGTTCGAATCGATGCAAAAGGTCACATGTCTGGCGTGTGGAAATTTGGAATACGTGTTCCTCTGAATAAGGCGAGCCAACGCCGCTTTGCCTTGGCAATCTTACGCAACCGCGGTGCGCATGTAATGGGAGATGCAACGGCACGCGAAGACGCTTTCGATAGAGCCAACGCCTTCCTTCTGAAGCACTTGTCCTGAACGAAGGAAAGACTGGTTCACGCACCACGGCGTTCCTTGGCCTTGAGGCGGAGACCCTTGTATCCGCAGCGGCGGCACTTTGCAGCCTTGAGGCCGTTGCGAGCGTTGCACTTCATGCAGACGCGAACATCGAGAAGGCGCTTCTCTGCTTCAGGGAACCGTGCCATTGCGGCGGGCGACCCGCTCCCGATATATAA
>CAXFCF010000345.1:0-1729 GCA_964000875.1 uncultured Candidatus Poseidoniales archaeon | reverse complement strand
TTTGGAACTATCAGGCAACAAGGTGAACATGACTAGTGATGAGGTACTAGAAATCCATGTCCATGAGTTCGATGTGAGAGGCAACTCGGGCGAACTGTTCGTTCCGAGCAGTCAATGGGTCATCCCTGATGGCTCATCGCTTCAGGTCAACCCAGGTGGTCCGGCTATTTGGACACCCGGATCCACAGGTAACCAGACGATTTCCGTGTCTGCGCAGGGTTTCACTGCCGATTGGCAAGTAAATGTCAGTAGAGGGCAAGCGCACAGTTTGGTCATCTCGACAGACCGTGAAACCATCACCGCAGACGAGGTTCTTTCTCTATCATTGGAACTCAGTGACTTGGCAGGTAACACATGGCCAGTGAATGGAACCTGGTCTACTCTTTCACCAAACGCGTCCGCATGGTTGTCTGCAAGTGGTAGTAGCGGCACATTTGAGGGCCATAGGGTGGGCGCTTGGACAATTCGAGCTGAGTATAGTGGTAGTGATACTGGCAACCTCACCCTGACCGATGACCTGACGCTGACGGTTGTCCATGGCTCCATCGCCCAAGTCACTTTGGAGGGTCATGGCACTACAGTGTTGACTGGAGACATAGTGGAACTTGACCCAAGGGCATTCGATGTCGATGGCAACGAGATTGACACTGCTATGTACAATTGGTCTGTACAAGCTCCGTCCGGTAGCGTCCAAGTAGATGCGTTCAACCATACTTTCCAGCCTAAGACAGTGGGTCAACACACCATACAGGTCGAATCAGGTGGAGTCCCGACTTCGATTCGAATTCAGGTCGAGTGGTCTGATCCCATCGATCTCAATGTCACCGATGTGGATGGTGATTGGTATCTGACAGTTGTCACCGGGGAGTCACTCGACCTTCGAGTCATGGGTCTAGATAAGATGGGTGAATGGCACACCTATGACCCTATTTGGCAGGTAGAGGAGTCGTTCGGTTCAATTCAGCCGACCGGTGGTTCCGGTGAATTTGAGTACCATGCTAGTGGTGTTAACTGGACACAGCTACACGCCTTCGTAGGAGATGTAGAATATACGATTCTAGTCTATGTGACTCCGGGTCAGTTGGATTACTTCACGGTAGACATTCCAGCGAGTGGAGTTCAGGGGGAGAGCGTGATAATGAATGTCCGCGGCTTCGACATAAGTGGTAACGGGGTTTCCTTCCCCATGTGTGATGTTCAAGTTACATCCACCGCTGGAAAGGGTAGTTGTGAGGATGAAGTCTGGACTTTGGCACTTGAAAACGCTGGTGAGCAGCAACTGGTCACCGTGAGATACGAAGGTGCATCTGGTTCTGATTTCATCGATGTCACACCGACCCTTCTTGGTGGTAACTTCGGCAGTAGCACCCAAGTCGTGATGATGGGGGCGGGATTCATTGCCGTTCTTATCGCGATAGTTTTGGTTATTGCTCTTCTACAAGTCAAGAAGAACGCTCGTGAAATAGAGGATTCTGAAGAATCCGAAGAAATCGAGGAGTCGCCCACACCACTTGATGGAGTGTATGCACATCAGGCTCCCATGCCGACACCGGTTCCTGCTTCGGAACCTGCGCCGACGCCTTCCCTGCAAATGACACAGCCGCCTGCTCCTTCTTTCGCCCAAACCCCTCCAAACATTTCCCCATCAAGTCGCAGACCTAACACACCACCACCTCCTGCTTTCATGTTCGCTCCGGACATCAATCCGAATTCCAGTGCCGCATCTCCA
>CAXFCF010000344.1:0-1729 GCA_964000875.1 uncultured Candidatus Poseidoniales archaeon | reverse complement strand
TCTATGACTTTGCAACCCACACGAGGGTTTCAGGGGGTAGGAAGGTCGAGCCAAGTGATATGATAGTCGTTGAGGGAATTACATTACTGGCAAGACAGGAACTAACGGCACGACTAGATCACTCAGTGTTCATCCATGTTTCCGAGCCTATCCGATTCGAAAGGCGCCTTTCTAGAGACATGGAGCAAAGAGGTAGATCCAAGGAGTCAGTGGAGAATCAGTGGGAGGCAAGCGTCCTGCCCGGTCACCGGGAATTGGTAGATCCATACGCCGCTCTCGCCACCCAAACGATTTGGAACCCCAGTCTGGATGAGTTGTCTCAGTGGGCCAATAGGTTAGTGGAACAGCAACTCAGCCGTGGTACCTGACTCTGGAACGGATTTCCTCGAACCTGTGCATAACTTGCTCAGCTTTCGGGGGTGGAGTATCTGACCCCTCGTACTCGTCTTCTGAAGTGGTGCTGAGATATCCTTCAAGGACAATTTCCATCGCTCCGGAGTGCTCAGGATGACTTGCAGTTAGACACTCGGATAGAACCTGGAGATCCAACCCCATCTTCTCTACCTCCGTAGTCACCAAGGACAGGCCGAAGTCAATCATCGATACACCGGGCTCCTCATCCCACAGCAGGTTGTTCGTGGTCAGGTCACCATGAACAGCACCGATGTGATGGAGCCGTCTTATCGCTGAACCAATCTGCGAGAGGATATCATGACAGTCGTCATGTTCGCGCAGAACCTCGATGACTTGTCGCCCAGGCATCAAGCTCTGAACCATTGTGCCCGTACTTGCTTCGTAGGCCATCAATCGTGGAGCCGGGACACTGGTAGAGGCCAACTTCTCCAACATCCTAGCCTCACCAACCATCCTTCGCTGGGTGAGTCGTCGATCCAAAGCGGGGTCTCGATATGAGCGAGGTCGCCTTACCTTTCGTATGGCAGGAATACCGAGGTATCGCCCCAAAGAGACGCTTGCTTCTGCACCTATGTGCAACTCCTTCAACTCCTCCCAAGCGTGCAACGACCCACTTCCTACGCCCTTCCCGAGAATGGATGCATTGAAAGGGGTGGCGGAGACGGGGTAGAGCGCAAGAGGTGTAGCGATGTTGACCCTCCCCCTCGCTTCGTGCAGTATCGGCGACAAAGACTCTGCTGACGATCCACTTCTAGCTGAGCGAATTGCTCAGGCAAAGACCCAATTGGGAGATCGGTTGTTGATTCTAGGACATCACTACCAGCGTGACTCCATCATCGAGCATGCTGATGAGACGGGCGATTCTTTCCTGTTGGCGCGCAAAGCTGCCGACTCTCAAGCGGATTATGTCGTATTTTGTGGAGTACACTTCATGGCCGAATCAGCCGACATCTTAACCGACGATAATCAGATTGTTATGATGCCAAATATCAGGGCAGGTTGCTCGATGGCGGATATGGCAGATCTTCCTGATGTCGAGGCGGCGTGGAACGAACTCGTGGATCGTTTTGGACTAGGTGATCCAATGGATAGAGACGATCCCGATTCACCTGCGCCCGAGGGGGAATCGTATCTAGTTCCGGTAACTTACATGAACAGCAGTGCTGACCTCAAGGCGTTCGTAGGCCGCCATGGCGGAGTAGTCTGCACATCGTCCAACGCAGCAGGAGTTTTGCAGTGGGCTCTTGACCGCGCCGGTGAAGATGGCAAAGTACTCTTCTTCCCCGATCAGCACCTAGGCCGGAACACTGCTCTT
>CAXFCF010000343.1:0-1734 GCA_964000875.1 uncultured Candidatus Poseidoniales archaeon | reverse complement strand
CGCTCGCTATGCCTGTCGTTTGAGTTGTCGTCATCATTGGGGTAATTCACGGTCGCGTGCATCGAATGATTGCCACCGTAATGTGGCGTCCAAGTGGTTGTCACTATTGCACTGGAGCCTGATGATATTGAAGGGATGTTAATCGACACATTGTGAATCTCAAGACCCAAGTATTCGTCATGTTCGACGACAAAAAGAAGGTTCGATGGACTTGAAGTAGTGGTGCCTTGGTTCTCGACAGTCACCCTGAATTGCGAAGATACATTCAGCATTCCGTCGATTATGAACAGGTGCGAGGGGCGGTTGAATCCGGTGCCACTGGGATGGTAGCTACTGAGAGATTTGTATCTCGTTTCGTCTGCATTGTTCGAATATCTGACTTCGATGTCAATAGGCCTCAAATCGACTCCACTAGCTGCTTCAGCGTTGGGTACCGTTTGAACAATGAGGAGCGATGAGAGTGAGGCGAATAATAGCAGAGTGACTAGGCCGAAAGATTGCGTCTGCGCTTGCACCCTCATGACGCTCGGAACGAATTCTTCCCGCCAACTTATCAAAGCGCCGGTGGAGTGTGAAAAGGTCAGATTCACTCTTCTTCTGAAGTGGCTCTCTTGCTTTCCTCGTTCTTCGATTTAACAAGACTAGAGAAATAGAAGCCCATAGGTACAGCCAACACGATGGCGAAACACCCTAGCAAGGCAGTCAATGACCAGATTGTTTCTGTCACAGGGTTCAACGAAAATGGCTCCACCGAAGTCAATGAATGGTTGACTTGTGAGCCACTCAACTCGATTAGTGTAGGATCCATCTCGGTGGTGTGGGTCAACTCAATCATCCAGGTCACCTCAACCAACGAATCTTCCATAATCTCCGAGACTGAACTGTTAGCTTCATCGAGAGAGTTCGCAGTCAGCGAAGATGTACCTGATAGTGGTAGTGCGTCTACAACTATACCTCTAACCGTGGCTACTCCATTCTCTCCAACGATAGCAGTATGCTGGAAGTCGTAGGTACAATGGTTGACCAACTCAAAATCTGTGTTTGGTGTTAGGCAATTGAATGGGGTGCCATCATCGGATCCTAAGCGTTCATGGCTCCACCATCTACTGCCACCGCTTAGGATTGTCAACACGGCTCCCTCCGGCGCACCTTCGACGGTGAAGTTCACCCACGATATGCTTCCGCTAGAGAAACCGGTCCAAGTGAGGTTGTCTGAATTGTCTCCATTGGGTTCTACGAAGGTGATTGGATTCTCTTCCATGTCTGTGTGGTAGAGGTAGAACTCGGAGTCCAAAGTAGCCGAATAAACAGCGTACGACAAGACTAGGATGAGTGACACGGAAAGACCAACCAATGTCCTTAGGAGGTTGGGGTTACGAGCCAAAGCCTTCTCCATGATTCGCCGGACTCCAAGTACTCGCTTCAATCTATTTCATTGCTAACTTGGGGCGTTGGTTCACCTTGTACTACCCCCGTAGGGGGTACGATTGCGTTATATACGGTGGGTCGGTCGGCGGGACGCTCGGTGCTGTACATGACGACGTTCAATGATGTCCCTGCCGATTTGTTGCTGCCAGTTTTGGCTGAGAGATTGTCATCCACTAACAAGGTGGAGATGCCCGAGTGGGCCAAGTTTGTCAAGACTGGCGTCCATCGCGAGCGACCACCAACCCAGAAGGATTGGTGGCAAATGAGAGCTGCAGCGGTTCTACGTAAGATTGGATTCATGGCTCC
>CAXFCF010000342.1:0-1740 GCA_964000875.1 uncultured Candidatus Poseidoniales archaeon | reverse complement strand
CGGCTCGCCGGCGACGCTGCCACTGTGGCTTAGAGGTATAGCGACGCCTTGGTAAGGCGTAGGTCGTGGGTTCAATTCCCACCAGTGGCTCTGTGTTTCCTTTTGAAGTGGCGCCGCTCTAGATTTTGGCATGGCTCCGAAGTCCGCGTTGAGCCTCTGTTTCGATGTCCTTCGGCATCTTGCGAGGGTGTTGGCTTAATGACGAGTTAGTCTTCGCGAGGTCAATGGATGAAGAGCAACCCTCTTCCGAAACCTCTGGTGAGCAGATGCACACTGGTACGCGCTTGTCGAACCTGAGGTTGGAGAGGCGCCTTTCCACGACCAAGGATTGGTTGCTCCCTCTCCACGACCTAAAGGTCGAGTTCTACTTCCACTACCTCAAGATGAGGGAGACTTGGAAATCAGACAGCGTCATCACGATGGTTGTTGGATGCCTAGCTTTCCTCGCCGGCACCCTTGATCTGTGGTCTGGGGAATTGTCTGGTGGTGGAGATGTATGGCGCGTTGGTGCTGATGGGCTGAACGCAGTCACTTGGCAGGCATTCGCCATGGTTGTTCTTGGCTTGGCACTTTGGATTGCCTTCGTAACCCGTCTTCTTGGACAATACCCACTCATGCGTGAGAAGTCGTTCTACATGCTAGTCGCGTGGCTCGCCGTCGAAGTCGGCATGATCAACTCCCACGCAAGTACGCCGACCTTCCCCCTCGGCTCTTCTCTAGTGGACTTCATTTGGATAGGGATAGGAGTAGCCATCATCGCATTCCTTTCTTTCAATACATGGCAAGCAGTGATACAGACCAGAGATGTACATGTGGAGGTTCAGCACCACCATCCCGATCCGCGTGTCATGGATGAGGCAAAGCGTGATCACAGTTTGCTAGGATGGACGGTAGTCCTTGGTTTCTGGACTGTCCTAGTCATTCTGAACTCCTGGCTGGGAGCTCATTCCGTCGCCTTCCGTGATCCATCAGGACTAGCTCCTCTGCGATTCCTGTACTTCCTTACAGGGGTGTTAATCATCATCGGTCTAATGCATGTTTTGTGGTACCCTCAAATGATGTTGGGTGCCGCTGGTGAAGCGATCGAGTCCGACCGCGCTCGTGAGGTTAGCAGAGGTCTTAGAGGCGAGGAAAACACCTTGTCGAAGCAAGAGGGTAAGTGCCCTTCGTGTGGCGCTGATTCTCCGGTTAGTAGGTTGGCCACCGGAACCATTGAGATTGCTTGTCAGACTGATGGATGTCTGGGGGTTGGCACCCCTGAGAGCCGTTGCCCCGAATGTTCAGCTTCTTTCCCCTCTCGCGTAACTTGCCAATCGTGTGGCACCAGCGCTACTCTATCCGATCACCTGCCGGACGAGGAAGCGTGGTGAGAAGTTGTCATTGAGTCACTTGAGGGAAGACTTCGCTCCTCTGAGAGAGGATAATCCTGTTACTTACCTCGACAATGCGTGTGTTACTTTGAGGCCTGATTCGGTGGTCAAGGCGATAACTGACTACTACACCAAGACACCAGCTTGTGGAGGTCGTAGCGCCCACCGTTGGAGCGTCTCCGTAACTAGGTCGACTATGCGTTCTAGAAAATCAGTTGGCAACTTGATTGGAAGTGAATCTAAACAGGTAGTATTCACCTCAAACGCCACTTCAGCAATCAATCAGGTTGCTCATGGTATTGATTGGTCGGAAGGTGATGTCATCGTCACCACCGACCGGGAGCACAATAGCAACCTAGTACCTTGGAAG
>CAXFCF010000341.1:0-1754 GCA_964000875.1 uncultured Candidatus Poseidoniales archaeon | reverse complement strand
CTTCACGGTGAGACTGCTCTATTGATTCCAGCGTTCCTCATTCTACTGACTGCCGGCATGACCGGCTTCTACATGACTCGCATGTGGATGATGACCTTCGCTGGCAAGCCTAAGACCGAGTTTGCATCCCACGCACACGAGCAGACTCCATGGGTTCTGCAGCCGCTAGTCATCCTCAGCGTCATCTCGTTGTTGGGTGGCTTCATCCTGTCCTGGTTGGGTGTGACCTATTGGTTGGGCGAGGCACAGGATCTCGGTTACAAGATAGAAGACAAGGGTGCTGTCGAATCCTTGCTTTACACCATCTCTCACGCTTTCCTACCGACCGACTTCTTCCTGTTCATCGTTACTTGGGTAGCGATTACGATTTCGTTCTTCGTTGGTCCGGTGATGGCTATGAGAATTCACGGTGGTTCACTTGCCGCTGATGAAAAGGCACCAAGGCTCATTGCTTGGATTCTACCACTGTCCGGTCGCTTCGGTAAGTCCGATGTCAGCGATTTGGCGGAGTCCGGTATGGCCGATGCTCTACACCGTCGTCTCTATTTCGATGAGATCTACGAGTGGTTGCTTGCACTCACCGTTATGCCAGTCGCCAACGCCTTGGCATGGTTCGACAAGAATGTAATCGATGGTGTGATCAAGGGAATTGAGCGTGGCAGCCAGTCGATTAGTGTCGATGTCAGGAAAGGTACCACTGGAAGTGCTCAGGACTACATCTTGGTCGCAGTAATCGGAATAGTTAGCATTCTCGTTCTTCTTTGGGGGGTGGCCTGAGTGGAATTGACCGCTTTCGGTAACCCTCTGACCCTACTTACCTTGGGTCCAATCGTTGCAGGCCTCGCCTTCATGCTAGTATCGTGGGCGGCACCAGCTTCCAAGAGGGAAGAGGTATCGAAGTCATTGCGATTGTTGATATTCGCTTTCTCCTTGCTACTTTTCTCGCTATCAACGCTGATGTTCCTAGAGTCTTACAGCGGGATTTCTTGGACTTCCATTGGCATCAACGAGTATGTCTACGACAACTGCGTGACGAGCGCTGTTGCCATTGAGGCCGGTGGCTGTGCACTTATCGACGGATTCGGCGTATCATGGCATGTCGGAGTCGATGGTCTCTCATTCCCTATGGTATGGTTGACGACATTACTCATCCCAGTCTCGATGCTCGTTGAGTGGGATGCCAAGAAGGGCGCTCAGTTCCACAGTCTTCTACTCATAATGGAGGGTGCATTGATTGGCGTGTTCGTCTCGCTCGACTTGTTTGTTTTCTACGTGTTCTGGGAATTGACGCTGGTACCGATGTTCTTCCTCATCTTGCTATGGGGTGGTGAAGATCGAAAGTATGCGGCTCAGAAGTTCTTCATCTACACCTTCACAGCCAGTGTGCTTATGTTGCTGGGTATTTTGATTCTATACTACTACACCCGCGTGCCAGTTTGGGAAGGCAATCTCACAGGGCGTGCGTTCGACCTTACCCTGATGGTCTCGAGTTCACGCGCTCAAGGTCTCTATCTTGGTGGGTTCGGGATGCAAAAGGCAGTCTTCCTTCTGATGTTGGTTGGGTTCGCCGCCAAGATGCCCTCTGTGCCAGTTCACACTTGGCTCCCCGACGCTCACGTTCAGGCACCAACAGCTGGTTCGATGGTGCTGGCTGGTGTCATGTTGAAGATGGGTGCCTACGGATTCATCCGGCTCTGCTTCACTCTGTTGCCAGAGGCGACGCTACATTTCCAGTGGTTGCTTGTCGTTCTAGG
>CAXFCF010000340.1:0-1766 GCA_964000875.1 uncultured Candidatus Poseidoniales archaeon | reverse complement strand
CTGGTGCCGAAATGATGGCCGCAATCGAAGCCGCCGAAGAGAAAGGGATTGAGGTGGCGCTCGTCGATAGAGATGTGCAAATCACCCTCCGCCGAGCTTGGAGGAAGATGGGACTCAGGGAAAAGGCGAGGGTAATTCGAGCCCTCTTCGCTGATGAAGATGAGGACATCGATGTCGACGAATTGCTCGAAGACAGCGACCTGATCAATCTCCTGATGGACGAGTTGCGCGAAGCAGCGCCGGGGGCAGGCGAAGCTCTTGTCGACGAGAGGGATGAGTACATCTCTCGCTCGATTGAGGACATCCGTAGCAAGGGGAAGGTGCTTGCAATCTTGGGAGCAGGTCATGTTGAAGGAGTCTCAAAGCGGCTAAACACAGGGACTAAGGTTTCCTCGGAGAGAATGGAAGAGATTTCTATCGTGCCTGCGAAAAGCCGCTTCTGGAAGGGTTTCAAGTGGGTTCTACCAATAGCGATACTCGGATTGGTAGCATATCTCGCATCACAAGGTGACTATGCCGCCCTCAAGGATGTCGCATTGACTTGGCTAGCTCTTAACGCGCTGTTGGCGGCAGCCGGAGCAATTGCTGGATTTGGTCATCCACTAGCCATCCTAACTGCCGCCCTCGCCTCTCCGCTTACCTCTCTGAATCCGACGCTCGCCGCAGGCTGGTTTGCCGGATATGTGCAACTCAAGGTGGCCAAACCGACCAACCGTGATCTGCAAGACTTCCTCAAGTTGGACAGGTTCTCGATATTCTGGAAGAACCGCGTCGGCAAGGTTCTGCTAGTAGCCTCGTTCACGAACCTCGGCTCAAGTCTCGGCGCATACCTCGCAGGAACTGCAATCATCGGCGCCCTGCTCTAATCAAGGACGAAGTCCTTGCGTTCCGTTGAAGAACCCCCTACTCGTCGCAACTGACATGGTCGAAGATGTCGTGATAGTTGGTGGAGCACGCACACCATTCTGCGAATGGTCGGGTGGCAAGAGAGGCGATGGGCAACCGGGTGGGTTGCTAGCGGAAGTGACCGCCGAAGACCTCGGCGCAGCTGCCATCAAGGGTGCATTGGAGAAGACTGGCACCTCACCCGATTCGGTGGATCATGTCGTGATGGGATACGCTTTGCAGACCTCAGACCAAGCAATCTTCGGCAGCAGACACGCCGGACTCAAGGCAGGAATACCACAAGAGGTACCAATGCTGACACTATCCAGGATTTGCGGTAGTGGA
Source organism: uncultured Candidatus Poseidoniales archaeon (assembly GCA_964000875.1). Lineage (GTDB taxonomy): Archaea > Thermoplasmatota > Poseidoniia > Poseidoniales > Thalassarchaeaceae > MGIIb-Q1. Next base: position 536 of record CAXFCF010000340.1, on the reverse strand, counting down.
GCACAGTCGGTAGTCTCGGGGGCACAGATGATTATGCTCGGAGAAGCAGAGACAGTGGTCGCTGGCGGTATGGAGAACCTCTCTCAAGCACCTCATGTCCTACGTGGTATGCGTTCGACCTTCAGGCTTGGAAGGCCGCCTCAAGAGGGAGCCGAGTTGCCCAAGGACATGGAAGACCTACTTTTCACCAATCTACTCGACAACATGTGTGGCTCATTCATGGCACAGACTTCTGACGAGCTCTGCCGCCGCAAAGGAGTAGAAAGGGCTGAAGTAGACGAGTTCGCAGCACTGAGCCACCAGAGAACTGAGAAGAGTATTGACTCCGGCATTTGGGCGAACGAGATTGTTGAGGTCAAGACGCCTTCGGGAACAGTGGGCGCAGGTGACGAGGACCATGTCGTTCGTGGCACTACTGCCGAATCACTTTCTGGACTCAGAACCCATTTCGGACCCGACTCTCTAGTCACCGCTGGCAACGCATCCGGTGTAGTAGACGGCGCCGCCGCCCTAGTCATCAAGTCCGCAAGCCGTGC
>CAXFCF010000339.1:0-1768 GCA_964000875.1 uncultured Candidatus Poseidoniales archaeon | reverse complement strand
TCAAGTTCCTCTCTATCGATCCATACTACGAACTCGACGCATTGGGTGGTCCAAACGATGAGATTGTAGTTGACCTCATTCTGAGGGACGATACGGCTGACTTGGATGCGACTCCATACCCGAGGTTCGCCCTTCCTGGAACCTATGTTGTAGATGTGATGGCTTGGTACAGAGCGACTCCGATGGTTTCCCACACGATTCGTTTGACCGTAGTTGTTGAAGATGTTAAAGCAATGATTACGACTCTAGCAGGGGTCTCTGGACTCGAGGCGCAACCGGGTCAAGAGGCGAAGTTTTCAATTTCGGTGATGAACCCCGGCAACTCTCCTAGCGAGTACAACTTATCATGTGAGAGCGAAAACCGTTGGGCTATCGCTTTGGGGGATGACGGTAACTCCTCTTCTCTGACGCTTGAATCGTTATCTCGCCTACAGTATGTCGGAGTAACGGTTAGGGTATCCGTGCCAAGTGTGGTGGGTGGCAACCCATTAGCCGGAGTTCAGGAACAGGTTTCATGCACAACAACACATACACAAGATTCGTCTCTAACTCAGACCGATACCGCGATTGTGGGTGTTTCGGCTCTGCAAGACTTCAGTGCCGAGCTCTTCTCGTCTACAGGGGTGCCAGTAGGTCCTGCGGGTATTGCTCTCGATGAGGCGGTGGACAATGGTCAGGTTTTGAACCTCACATTGGATGTTGCCAACGAAGGCAATGTACCAGTAGACCTTGAAGTGAAGTTGACTCCATCCAACCCACAGTGGCCGATGGCACTCTATTGTGGAGAACAAGAGGACAGCAGAGTTCTGACACTGGAATTCGCTGAAGGGGGCTATACGACCTGTAGAGTTGAGATTCAGGTTCCATCCGAGGTTTCTAACGGCGATTCAAACATCATCAATGTTAGAACTCAGGCTAGCCTCTCAGATTACATCCAGAATAGAACCGAGTTGAAAGTCGAAGAGAGACCCGAAATCACTCTTGTCTCCAATGGGTTAGGGGTTGTAGATGCAGGATTAGGTGAGGCGGCCTTCGTAGATCTAGATGTGAGCAACTTGGGCAATGTTCCACTTGCACTTTCATGGGAATTCGGTAGCCTGCCTGAAGGGTGGTCTGTAGGTTTCAAGACGCCCCCACCAAGTTCCTTGGGGATGCAGAGGAGTGAGACGGTTACAGTCTCCTTACTTCTCCCTGGTGGATTATCTGAGGGGGTCAACGAGAACTCATTGACTGTACTAGTCACAGGCCGAACAAACGCTGGCGAGGAGCTTGTCAGGTCATTGACAATGGGTATCGATGTTCAACCCACTGCTCTACTAGAAGTGAGCGTCGACCGAGAAGAGTTCGAGAGAGTTCTTCAAGGTGAGGAGAGAACTGGTAACCTTACAATCACCAATGTTGGAAACTCCCCATCCAAGGTTACTTTCAGAGTTGATGGCGATGGTACATGGAATGTCAATGGCCTAAGTACGATACAGAGCCTTGGCGCAGGTGAGTCACAGACATTTGAGTTCACTTTGGTTAATGTCCAAGGAACTTCATCGACCACTATCTCCATCCATGCTGAAGCGACTGCAGGGGATGGTGTTGGCATGGTCAACTCATCTGTAGAGTTGCGATTGAGCTCCGCCACACTCGGGGCCAGTGGTGGTCTACTCGAATCTCTTGAGGAAGCAGGTGTCCCGATATGGGTGGTTGGAATAGCCGCATTTCTGATCTTAAGTGGACTCGTTGCCGCTGTTCTCGTGCTTCGTAGAGGTGGTTCACA
>CAXFCF010000338.1:0-1769 GCA_964000875.1 uncultured Candidatus Poseidoniales archaeon | reverse complement strand
GAAAGCAAAGGAAGCGAGGCGGCGGAGGGGGTTTGAGTGGGAAGACTTGGACGTACCATCGACCGTACCGTCAAGTGGTTACTCAAGTTCCGAGTGATTCGAACACCTGCCCGTTGGGTAGTCAACTCAAGACCCGCTTGGTCATTCATTTCCCGTACTGATCGCGTCCGTGTCAATCGACTCAGGGATCGAATCAAGAGACAGAAGCTGCCACAACATGTGTCCATCATCATGGATGGTAACAGGAGGTTCGCCTGGAGCCTCGACCTCGACCGCGAACAGGGTCACTACCAAGGCAAGGAGAAACTCAAGGATGTTATGGACTGGGTACTCGATCTCGGAATACCCTACTTCACTGTCTACGCTCTCTCTACCGAGAATGTCACAGGAAGAGAAGGAGATGAGTTGGATGCACTTTACGACCTCTATGTTGCCGGCATGGAGGAAATCAGAATTGACCCACGCATCCATCAAAATCAGGTTCGGGTCAAAGCGGTCGGAAGGATTGAATTGCTACCCGACCGAGTGAAGAAAGCAATTCGCCTCGCCGAGGAAGCAACCGCCGAATATGACAAGTTCAACTTCACAGTCTGTCTTGCATACGGAGGACGAGAGGAGATAGTCGACGCAGTGCGTTCCCTCGCAGAACAGCATTCGAAGGGTGAGGTGGCTTTGGATGAAATCGATGTCGAAGCGATATCCAGCAGGCTCTACACTGCCGATCTCCCCGATCCCGACCTTGTAATCAGAACCAGTGGTGAGGAACGCATCTCTAACTTCTTGCTATGGCAAATCGCCTACTCGGAACTCGTGTTCACCGATGTTCATTGGCCGTCGTTCTCGAAGCAGGATCTCTACGAGGCAATCGACTCCTACCAAAAGCGTAAGAGAAGGTTCGGAGGTTGAGTTATGGATGGACCCTGTCCAGAATGTGGCACTTACCACAACCCTGCCCTGACCGTAGACGCTGTCGCTACGAGAACAAAAAACGGGGTTCAACAAGTGCTGTTGATTCGCCGTGGTCACGAACCATGGAAAGGGCACTGGGCGTTCCCTGGTGGCTTCGTCGACTACGGTGAAAGTCCCGAGGAAGCCGTGGCAAGGGAATTGATGGAAGAGTGTGGTATCGAAGGCATGGCAACCGATGTAGTAGCGGTTCGTGGCGACCCAATGCGTGATCCACGCGGTCATGTTGTCACCGTGTTCTATCGGATGGAGGTTGATACCAGCGATGAACCGGTCGCTGGTGACGATGCGTCGCACGCAGAGTGGGTTGACATAAAATCTGTCGAGCTTGGCATGATGGGTGCTGATCACGCAGAAGTGGTTCAACTACTGTTGGAGCAATAGTCGCCTTAGTTCAACACCAGCTTCCGACCAACCAACAGAAGGGTGTTCTCCTCTCTTTCGAGCCATCATCGCATCACGCCAAGCAGAGATGGTTTGGTCAAAAGCATGGCCTTGGACGGTTGATTCAATCTGGAACAAGGTTCCACCACCGACATGTGGATCGAGGAAGCCACGCTGTGCCTTCGACACCAATAGAGTGGGGACACCGAGGCAAACCGCCTCATGTGCAACGGTAACAGATTCTGAAACAACACCATCGTAATCGCCTAACATGTCTGGAAATCGCCACACTTCACTAGCAGGCTGACCCTCATCCAATCGAGTTACTTCCACCCCCAAGTCAGCGATCACTGAACGAGATTCAACTATCTCGTTAGCATCATGAATACCACTCCCTCTCAGAGTACGGCGCAACACCC
>CAXFCF010000337.1:0-1784 GCA_964000875.1 uncultured Candidatus Poseidoniales archaeon | reverse complement strand
TTGTCCTTCTTCAGGAATGCCTGAAGGTGACCTGTACCATCTCTGAGCATTAGGAAGCAGATTGCACCTCGTCCCCTGACCGCCTCCGCGTGACCAGCGATGGTGACATTGCTTCCCACCAGATCAGCCCCACTTCGGGCGACCTCACCCAGTGTGTGCGTCCTATAGGCGGTGGGATGCCATCCGGAGCCGTCGCGGCCTGTCATGGTCATACCCGTGAGTGAGAGGCACTTCAAACGAACGGTGACTCATTGGAGGCCATATGTGCGGTTTCTGTGCTTCTTAGAGCAATTACAGAAGCGTGATCAGTTGGTATATGATACATCATAGATGGTATTCGATGCCCATTCCCCATTATATGAGGCGAGACCCCCAAAGGTCAGGTGGAAAGATGAACGCCAATGAAAGAAAGGTTGGTCGAGCGAGTGCTCTAGCACTGGTTCTGGTCGCTCTAATGTTGAATACCAGCGTGGCCGCAGCCCAAGAAGCACCTGTAGACGGAAGCCCAAACAAGGCACCTGGCGAGGATTTGGATTACGAGAAGAATACGGTCGTGGTCGAGAAGAATCTCGACGAGGGCAAGATATCGATGCAACTCGGTGATGCTGAGATGTTCGTTCACTACGGTGATGGAGTCATTGAGTTCGCTTCAATTCAGACGAGATATCTTGGAATTGCCGACCTCTATGACGACCAGAAAGGATTCCGAGAGAGAGTAGGCATCCCAGTAGAGTCGATATTCTATCAGCGGCTTCTTGGAGTTGTAGAGTATGTCGACACCAACGAAAACGGTCTATTCGATGTAGACGGCAACGCACATGCGGGTACGATAGAGGAGCTTGATGACTTCGAAGAGGTTGCCAAGTGGATCGAGTTAGAGGATGTCGAATGGCAATTATCGCACTACTCAATGTCTCAGAATGGCAATGAAGTCAACATCGACTTTACCATCAGCGCCACTGACATCCCTTACCAAAATGAGGATGGTCCGATTACTAGCGAGACGGTTGCTCTGATTGCATACTACTTTCATGTCACATCCGTTGAGGAGGATGTCAGCATCTCCGCTGCACCCCACTACCGAGTGATGTACGATGAGGAAGCGTCTGCGGGCGACCAGATTGATGGCAGCACGAAGGTCGCTGACACCAATGTCAGTGGTACTGTCCTAAACACCTCGTGGAAGTATGACCAGGATATACAAGGGTGGGATATCGCTACCGACGAGGTTGGGGTAGAGAGAAACGACACTCGCCTTGCGGTTCTCACTGAGATGGCTTACGGAGCCCACATGAATCCAGCAGTGGGTGAGTGGATGATGGAGGAGCATCACAAGTTGATGGCTCCCAAGGCAATAGCTGGTAAGTCAAACACCCGTTTCTCACCACCTCCGGGCCAGGCTCCCAATCATATCGATCTAGATGATGAAATACACGACGAACATGGTCGCCCATTACAGTGTGGCCTCGCGTACGTGAGCGCGGACGGGTATGTAGGAGAAGAATCGGAAACCGAAGGTCGCGCAATGGAACAGGAATCGACGGAGGACTCGGATGATTCCGATGTTGAGGATTCCAAGGAGGAAGAGGAGCGCCACAAGCAGGAGAAGGTCATGGAGAAGATTCGCGAGTACAAGGAGACGGCTTGTCATCAGCGTGGTGAGGAAATCTCCCCTGACTCCGACATGCAGCGCCCGGAGGCTATTCGTGCCGGTTCAATACACTTCGAAGACAATGGTGCTAACATAGGTAGGGTTCGTTGGGTGTCCAATGCTACCGTCGATG
>CAXFCF010000336.1:0-1787 GCA_964000875.1 uncultured Candidatus Poseidoniales archaeon | reverse complement strand
TCCTCTGCTCGAGTAATCATATCACCGGGATTTGATCCGTAATCAGGCTCAGTCAACCCGAAGCAGCCAATCCACTCACCACTCGCCATCTTCGGCAAGTAGTGTTGCTTCTGCTCCTCAGAGCCAAAATCCCAGATAGGGTACATCGCAAGGGACCCTTGCACACTAGCGAACGAGCGAAGCCCGGAATCACCGCGCTCCAACTCTTGGCAAATCAACCCATAAGCGGTATACGAAAGACCGGGGCACCCATATCCTTCCAGTGGCGCACCAAGAACTCCCATCTCACCAAGAGCTACTCGCCACTCATCAGGAAACACACCGTCCCTGCATGCATGCTCAATCTTTGGGAGAACTTCCTCCTCAACCCAATCTCGAACCATGTCACGAACCATGACCTCCTCTTCTGTAAGGTACTGTTCAACATCGTAGAAATCCAGTGCCTCGTATGCCATCACGACCACCTTCGGGCTGTCCTGCCAGAGAGAGCCTCATGAATGCTCCTACGGAGCAGATGGCTCACTTCTTGCGTGATTTCGCCCTTTCGAACTTCCTTTGGCGCCTTGCTTTGGACCATTCGAGGTACTTCTTCTGTAACTTCGGGCTCATGATGTAGACCATTCCCAAAGCAACGCCAGGAACTGCAACGATGACCACTAAGGGAGCCACCGCAGAGGCCAACTTCTCGCTGACCGGGTTGGAAGGAGGATAGAACATCACAATGGATCCATAGGTTGTGATAGCGTAACCAGTCTCCTCAGTATCAGACCAGGTACCAAGTATGCTCTGCCCCCTGATGACGGAGTCCGAGACATCGTCGTTGAGCAACCACGGATATGCTAGGCCTACTTTGTCGGTACCTCCTTCGATGTCCCAATCAACCCATCCAAAAGGTGCAGTTTGGAACAACATGTGGCTATCTGAACGAGCATGCCCTGCGGTGAAATGACCATCAATCTCGACACTCTTCTTGAGGACATAGGTGTTTACCGGTTCGTATATCTCGAGCTCCACCACGCCAATTGAGTTACCTTGACCGACCGCATAGCAACGGTCACGAGATGCATGAGGGCAATCGACATCTAGCCACTGACTCGACATGGTATTTGGGATCCAATAGACTGCATGGTCCTGATCTATTACCCCTATTCCATCGTCCATGGTGGTTACCACGCAAATCGAGTGCTGCTTGTGGTGACAGGCCATGTCGGTTATCTTGGAACCCCTTGTGTTCTCAAGAGGGATATACTCAGCAGTACCGTCGCCACTCTCCCTAAAGCGGGTTATCGAGCCATCTTCGCTTCCAATGTACGCCCAGTTGCCTGAGGAATCCCAAGTGACCGAAGTCAAGGTAATTCCGAGGAAGTTACCTGTCGATCCAGGGACATGCGAAAGCGAGTGGTCGTCGACTTCGTAGCGTAGCATCGTCCCATCGTCTCCAACAAGCAGCGCAGTCTGACCCTGAATGTGCCAATCGATGGCGTTCAAGTCATCGTCATCACCACTATTCAACTCAACTTGGTCTAGTGGATCAGTTGCAGAAATAAGATGAGCGAAGCCAAGGGGACCCGCAACCAAAACCCACTCACCGTTAGGCGAAACAGCCATCGCCTCCAAACCGAGATCTGTGGAAGCAAGCGAAGTGACGAAAGATGCCTCGACAACCGACTCGGGCGCATCTTGCGCCATCGCAGCGCCTGAGGCGATGAAGAGGAGGCAGAGAGCCAACGCAAACCTACGCATGACCACCCCACTGGGCGTCTCGATTTATCCTTCGCGCATCCCCA
>CAXFCF010000335.1:0-1798 GCA_964000875.1 uncultured Candidatus Poseidoniales archaeon | reverse complement strand
CTTCCATCGCTTGAGAGAATGACCATCGCGGCCGGCTGGGTTCACTATACAGGCAATGCGGGGCACAAGTTGGCAAAAGGGGGGTTGAACTTCAAACAGTCTGTTCGCATTCACTATGCGAAGCGCCTAATTGCAAGAGGCTTCCAGCGATGAATGTGACTGAAGACAATTGGTCAGACATCGACCGAATGGCGATGAGTCGCGCCCTCAAAATAGCGGAGCGTGGCTTGGGTCAAGTCTCACCCAATCCACCTGTCGGATGTGTGCTAGTGTCTAATGGAGAAATCGTTGCCGAAGGGTGGCATGACCATCTGGGTGACCTGCATGCAGAACAGGCAGCAATTGCGCATGCTGAAGCGAAAGGAGTTTCCACTCATGGCTGCACGGCATATGTAACGCTTGAACCATGTAACCACCATGGTCGCACTCCACCTTGTACCGAAGCTTTGCTTTGGGCTGGGATCTCCAAAGTGGTGATTGCAGCCGGTGATCCGAACCCGACTGTGAGAGGTGGCGGTATCGAACATCTGCGAACACAAGGTATCGAAGTTCTGACAGGTTTGATGGAAAACGAAGCGAGAACTCAGATGGCACCGTTCATGACCTGGTGCGAATGTCGTAAGCCGTATGTGATTCTCAAGGCGGCACTCGACAATAACGGGAAGATAGCGGGTGAGGAATCGTTCAGATTCACCAGCGATGATTCGTTGGATGCAGTACACATGCTCCGTAGAAACTGCGACGCTATCTTGGTCGGAGTCAACACGGTGGTCTCAGACAACCCATCGCTAGATGTCAGGAGAGTCGATTTAGGGCTTGCATCTAACCCCCTTAGGGTCATATGTGACCCTTCATTGCGTTCTCCCGATGGCTCGAAGGTTCTAACCGACGGTTCGCCAACACTAGTCCTCCACACAAGCGAAGGTGGAAGCTTAGGGGATGCTGAATGTCTACGCATGTCGAGTGATTGCAAAGAGATAGACATAGACAAAATACTCGATCTATTGGGAGATAGAGGAATTCAATCGATTATTGTCGAAGGAGGCGCCGATGTATGGCGAAGATTCCTCAAAGCAAGAGCGGTTGACGAAGCTCTGGTATTCCACTCAGAGGTGGATCTTGGTGATGGTGTCGACGGTGGAATCAACGAAGATAGACTGCGTCAAGCAGGTTTGGAACTTGTCGAGGAATCCAAATCAGGAGCAGACATACTTCGAACTTGGAAGAGAGTGTGTCATTCTTCCAATCGCTGAGCCAACTCGAACAGTCGACCAATCATACCTATGGGGGGTTCAGGGAAAGCATCAGTGTGCGGACAAAGGTCATCGAGAAACGGCTTATCGTTCTGGTCGAGAACTAACGGGTAAATTCTGCACCCCTCTGGACGGGCATCCCAAACAGTACATGTTCCAGGTGCATCTATCTCGACGGAATCGGTTTCAAGAAAGTAGCAAGCGCGCGTGGACTCACGATTAGCCAATCGAGTAACACCATCTACAACCACTCTGAACTTATTCGGGTCATGACCTAACTTAACCAAACGATCTATGTCCGATTTCAAGAGAGGCATTTCAGTCTCGCGACAGCAACGGCTACAACCGTTTTGCAAACATGGTGTGCTCGACCATTCCTGATTCTCTGACAAACTATCACCTTCGTGCTTCTTCACCTGTCTGGGTGGGTGCCTTGGTACACCCTGACCATCCGTTCTCTTCAAGAGATATGCCCAAGTCGCAGAGATAGCGGGCGATTGGGGTAGTCTGGATATCCTCTCGGCCTTCGGAGCCGAGTACGTGGG
>CAXFCF010000334.1:0-1813 GCA_964000875.1 uncultured Candidatus Poseidoniales archaeon | reverse complement strand
TAGGGTTGTGGTTCTCTCGTCCGACTCCAGTGACGACTACATGATGTCCGCAGCGCAGGCGGGGGTCGCCGAGGTTCTCTCCAAACCCGTCGATATGAAACGGCTGCTCTCACAGCTTCAGAAGCACGCCAACAAATTGTTCGTGCCGCCCCCCGCTGACATTTCGAAAGGTGGTAAAGGGGGCGCTGGATACTTCGAAATCAGTGTTACCGCAGGTGACCCATCGTGGTCTTTACCCATTCTTGAGAACCTACTGGGAGAGGAAAGCCTCGACGATGAGTTTGTTGAATCACTACTAGCCAAGGTCGGTGATGAGGTAGAAGGGGTCGATGATATCGACGCAGAGGCTGTCAGGTCAATCCTCAGAACCGCTTTCGACACATTGATTCTCGATGCCACTGAGGAACATGGCGAAGGAGAGGAAGCTAAGCGAATCAGCAAGTTGGAAGAAGCACTTGACGCTCAGGCAGAGCGTCTGGAAGCTGCTATCGAGGGAGCGCTTGACCCAGTTCTCGATGAAGTTCCCGACGAAGTGGCGCTGTTAACCGAAGACTCAGGATTGATCCCGGTCGACCCAGATGCCATCTCTCTAACCGTGAACTCGCTACAACTGATCAACGAGCTTCTCTGGGAGGTGGGAATACCTGGGCGTTTAGCTGACACTACCCTCGCGACCCGCGTCGAAGACGCTGTTGGTCTCACCCGCGACGCCATCGAATCCTTGGAGCCATACTTGCAGGAAGATGAAGATTGAGCGACAAAGGCATTGAAGGCCGTCTCAACCTCGCCAATACAGGAGAGGCGTAAGTGATGTCCGGACAAGGTGGCCTACCCCCTATCTGGGGTACGGATTGGCGACCCAAGATGGATCTTGAATTCACTGCCCCTTTAACTGTCACAGATGCCCGTTCAAGACTGCTCTCTGATGTCTCCCAGAACAACGACGGGCACCTCCGAGTTGTAGCATTCGTCTGGGACGAGATGACACAGGAAATCACGGAATGGCAGGGCGACGAGTTTCACGAATTCTCTGATAATTTTGTATCGAAGGTAGTTTCCAACCTAGCTGCAAGATCATCAGAGGAGCCAACAGCTTCGGTGAGCAAAACAGAGGTTGTGCCTCGAAGAAGTGGTGAGGAACACCTAGGTCGCCGTTCTTCTAGGTTCGCAATCGACCTGCGGCTCTCATTGAGGAGAATTGCACATGAGGCCTCGATAACCACCGAGATGCGCATGGATTGGCAGCGATGGATGCACCGCACCCGCTGTCTAGACGAGCATCTCAAGGATTTGTTCACCAATGGTATCGAGACACCCGATGGCAGTACCTTCGGCGGCAAGGGATTCCGCTCCACTTGGCAGGAAGCTGTTGTGGCATGCGCCTCGGCATTGAACAGGGTGTATGACATGCCTGAAGGAAAGCAGCACGCAGGAGATGTCGTGGCGCCGATGATTCGTGATGTCGGTCTGGCTATGGCAATGGGACAGACTCCACTGGAGATATTCGCCGCCCAGATGGGCAAGTCCGGCTCGATGATGGATGGCGGACAAGAGGGAGCAGGTGGCAGAGACCTGCACATCGGCAACTGGCCGGCTGGAGTATTACCTCCTACCGCTCCCCTACCCATTGCCTCTGCCACCATCACAGGCGTTGCACTTGCTGCCCAAAGACTGGGGGTCGAACGATTCCACCTCGCTCCAGTAGGCGAGGGATGTAGTTCCAGCGGTGAGTTCTGGGAAGCGATGAACTTCGCCGGCGCCAGAGGTCTACCGATAAGCTACATGATTCAGAACAATCAGATTGCCCTCGACA
>CAXFCF010000333.1:0-1816 GCA_964000875.1 uncultured Candidatus Poseidoniales archaeon | reverse complement strand
TGGCGGAGGAATCGGCGGCTACTTCGTACCAGGATATTCTGCACAGCGTGAAGCAGTCTACATGGACATCGCTGACACCGGATGGGGCAACACCATCCTAGCTCACGAGTTCCAGCACCTTCTCCACAACTCTCGTGACCCACAGGAATACATCTGGATCGATGAGGGCAACGCCGACATGGCAGCCTTCCTCTGCTTCGGTGCTACTAACACAATAATTAGCCACGCTAATGCGTGGGCACAGAACCCTGAAACCTCGGTCAGGTGGTGGAACCAATCGTACGCCGACTACGGTGCTGGATTCTTGTTCATGCTCTTCCTCGCTGCCAAACTTGGCGGTGGTCAAGCTATCCAATCGCTCGTCGCCGATAACGCACGGGGTAGCCAGGGAATAGTCAACCTCGCCAACAACCCGATTCCGGGATCACCTGGCAACATTGGTACCACTTTCCACGATATTTTCGCCAATTTTACCGTAGCGACTCTACTTGACAGTTCGCAGAATCCATTTGGACTGGACAATATAGACATGTACCAAAACTGCGGCTCTAGCCAGTTCTGTCGCCTACAAATCACAGATCAGAACAGTAACTGGGGATCAATCTGGCAGCGACAAGGCGACCCGTTGTACGGTTGGGGAGTGCGCGCCTACAAGTTCACCGGAGGTACCGGTGCACCGCTAAATGTGATGGTACAAGCCTCGGAGACGGACTTCGCCGGCAGGCTCGTTTACCGTGACATCGCCACCGGCACTTGGACCTCGGAACCACTAGTCTTCAACAACGGAATGGCGACTGGTCTCGTCTCAGGCTTCGGTAATGTCTCAGACGATGTTCACATATTGACTTGGTACGAAAGTCTCGTCTCGGACTGCGACTACGCCTTGCCTAACTGCAACTTCCCTGGAGGTACCGGGGTTTACCCAACAGCTACCGTGGATGTATTCGCCACCCTAATTTCCCAACCAGCGACTATCCGACAGGACGCACTTCGGCTACACGACCGCGATGTGGACAGTACTGGAGATACGCTAGAGTGGGTCTTGGAAGTTAACTCAACCGCCTTTTGGGAGATACTCGATATCGAGATTCAAGCATTCCACAACAACACTCTGCACGACACCATGAACATACAAGTTGGTGCAGGTCAAGGAACCCCCGTAAACCGCTCCGTATGGTTTACACCACCTTGGGACGGTGACTGGCAACTATACGCCCGACTATACGACCAGATTGGAAACCCCGTTCCGAACGCAGCGGTGCTGACCCTGCCTACTGCAGTATCTAACATGGCACCAGTCGCTACTGGATCCCTTTCATCAAACGCTTCACAGACATGGCTGCCCATCCAGTTCACTGGTTCCGGCTACGACATCTGGGGGCTCTCTTCTGACAACCAGACATACAGCCACAACGCATCACCAGTATCCTACCAATGGGATTTCGGTGACGGAAACCAATCTTGGCTGAAGTCACCTTCGCGCGCTTACACTCAAGTTGGATTATTCAACGCAACACTGCAAATCGTCGACATCGGTGGTAAGAATAGTTCACACCAGATTTGGGAGATTAACATAACAGACGACATGATTCCTGATGTCAAAATCGCGATTAATGGGGCTCAAGTCGCCGGCGGAATTTCGTTACTCACCAATCAAAGGGTGATGTTCGAGGGATACATGACCGACGACAATGTACCTGACGAATATCTCGATTTCCATTGGGAATGGGGTGATGGAACCAGCGACAGTGGAATCGGACTCACTGAAGTGGCTCATGAGTGGAGTGTTGGATCGGCAAACGGTACAATGTACAAT
>CAXFCF010000332.1:0-1824 GCA_964000875.1 uncultured Candidatus Poseidoniales archaeon | reverse complement strand
GATGCTCTCCTTGAGTCTCTCCTTTACTTCGGATAATCCTCCGACATCGTCCCAAGAGGTCTCCGGTACCTCAACATAGATTTCACGAAGGGCGGAGGGTTCTACTTCCTTGATTGCCATCTTGAAATCATCGTTGGTGACTTCCATCTTCTCTAGTACCTCGGGTGGCACTTCCTCCTCTTCTAAGTCGATTTCAGGAAGGTAGCGCCTCAAAGCCTTCATCGCTGCTTCACGAGAGAGTGATGCGACATCTGCACCGACATACCCGTGTGTGTTCTCTAAAACCCATTCGATGTCGAAGTCATCCGAAATCGGCATGCTACGAGTGTGGATGTCGATAATCTCTCTTCGTCCTTGGCGATCGGGGACGCCGATTTCGATTTCACGATCGAACCTGCCTGGTCGACGTAGCGCCTGATCGACTGCGTCTTGTCGATTTGTGGCGCCAATTACGACTACATTGTCGCGTCCTTGCATTCCGTCCATGAGGGTCAACAGCTGTGCGACGACCCTGCGCTCAACCTCACCTGTGACATCTTCACGCTTTGGGGCAATGCTATCCAACTCATCAATGAAGATAATCGCTGGAGCTTTGGCAGCGGCTTCGTCGAAGAACTCGCGGAGTTGTTTTTCTGATTCGCCGTAGTACTTGCTGATGATTTCGGGCCCGTTTATCGATGAGAAGTGAGCGTTTGTCTCGTTGGCTACTGCCTTTGCGATCATCGTCTTTCCAGTACCCGGTGGACCATGTAGTAGAACCCCCTTGGGTGGATCGATTCCTAGAGTCCTGAACAGAATAGGGTGCTTGAGTGGTAACTCAATCATTTCCCTGACTTTCTGCAGTTGGTTGCCGAGGCCACCTATGTCCTCGTAGGTGATTGTGGTTCCGGAGGAAGTCTCCTCCTCGTCTATCGCTTCGTCCTTAATCACGATTTCAGTTTCTGGTAGAACCTGTACGATTCCCTTAGGGGATGTCTGCATGATGGCAAAGGGCAGAGCCTCTGCAAACAGCGTCATCCCAGGGATGAAGATTCGGTCGCCGACTACGACAGGTCTCTTGTTGAGTCCCCGTCGGGCGAACCCTTCGATGCCGGGGCCAAATCTGACTTTCTGCTTTGAAGCCATGACAGGTGATAGGATGAGCTTCTGACACGGTTTTGCCTCTACCTTGCGAATCGTGACATTGGTGCCGAGTTGTGCTCCCGCGTTCTTCCGGATTATTCCATCAACTCTGATGACACCAAGGTTAGCATCCTCTGGCCTGCAACGCCATACAATGGCAGCCGTGACATCCTCTCCCTTAATCTCAATGACATCACCGGGTTTCAGGTTGAGGTCATTATCGAACGGTACGCGTGCGCGGCCATGACCCACATCACTGGGTATCGCCTTGGCCACCTTTAGGTTGAGAGTCTTGCCTTCATCGTCGGACATGTATTGACCTCCAGACGACTTCGGATTCGCCTGACCCCCTAAAACCCCTCTAGTCGTCAATCTGGTTTTTCCCACTGTAATATGAGGGTCTAAAAACAGCCGACAGACACTTTAGAGTGAAGTGTCCGAGATGTACGAGAGCCTTTTCTTCGTTGGATTTCGACACTTAGCCGAAAGGTGCCCTGAACCCGACCAGAGACCTTCCACTCCCTTGTGGCTCACGCGCGAGGTTTGAAGTTTGGATTGTGTGACGGCGAACCATGGTACATGTACTCGAAGCCGCCCTCGAGTTGCTGGAAGCGAACAACCCGAATGGACTACCCAAGGTCAAGGGTTTCAACATCATCGGAGGCCAACTCCGTGAGGCTAGTGATGGTTCGACCTTTGAGA
>CAXFCF010000331.1:0-1831 GCA_964000875.1 uncultured Candidatus Poseidoniales archaeon | reverse complement strand
GCTACCCATCCGAACAATAACCCTCAATCATCCCAGAGAGAGGCCTCGTTAGACGATGACTCTTGTGCGATACGCTGGCCTTCCTTCATGATCTGCTCTCGCTTCTTCCTGCTGTTGGCATACATCAGGCTCGACAGGAAGAGTGCCCCCCCACCCGTGATAGCTATCCCAAACACTTCTGGCTCGAGTGATATTTCCTCAACCTCATCGAGATCGGCTCCCGCTGTCTCGTTGCCTTCCTCCTCAACCATCTCAACTTGTGCACTCAACTCGATGACATCACCGCGTCCATCGGTGACCTCCAGAATTACATTCTGCGTACCGTTCTCAAAGAACTCGTGCACAAAGGACTGGTTCGTCGATATCGAACCGTCGTCAAATCGCCATTCGTAGGAATATGGTGCCAAACCACCCCAAGCATCTATCGAGAAATGTATCGCTCCCACCGCATCACTCGAAGCAGGCTCCAACTGGCTTGAGTGGGAGATGTAACCAGAAAGTGATTGGTTGACCATGACTACCGCATCCTCGCAGTTCTCTGGACCATCGATGAACTGAACACAGACTGTCACATTAGACATGCCACCAACTGGTACGCTGGTGTAGGTGTGCACGACTTCAGCTCCATTCACTATGATTCCATCGAAGCCCCACGAAATCGTACCACCGCCATAGTAGTCCCAACCTTCCGTCATGGTTGCGTCGGCAGAGAAGTTAGCGGGTGTGTCCACGGAAACTTGACTCGGAGTTACAAGGGTTAAGTTGCACATCGGGCAACTTGGAGGGGGAGGAGGAGGGAACACACAACTGCCATCATCCGTCGTCGCATTCGGGTTGAAGTTGGTTGCCTTAGAATCCATGCAACCCAAGATTACGGCTGGTTCGGGAGGGGGAGATTCTGGAGTCTCTTGGATTACCGTATAGTTGATTTCAAAAATTGTCTGGTTACTCAGCCATCCATCAACAGAGCTGATGTTTACCTGTAGTGAGATTGAACCATTCGGGATGACCATGCCAAGATCCCAATCCTTGGGCTCCAAAGTGAAGTTCGTCGTTGAACCGTTACCCTCAATCGATGAGTCCTCCACATCGATATCGAACTCTATCCCCGCATCCTTGTCCTGAATCATCTCATAATCGATATTGACCTTGACCTCGTTGTCGTTCTGAATGGTACATTCCAGAATGAAGTCCTGATCTCCGTCATCCAAACGTGTCTCGTTCTGTATAATCTGCCAATCATCGTCACATTTGACAGCAACATTCTCCAGGGTAGTAATCGGTATCAACTCGGGCTCCTCGCCCACGGTGAAGGAAAACGATTCCGAATCCACCAGAGTGTATTCATCTCCTCCAGACGGTTTCTCAGATAGTTCGGCGAACACAGAATAGTTGGTTCCGTTTTCCCATTCGGATGACATACTGGAAAGTGATAGAGTGATGTCAAGATTGGTATAGATGGCCGAAATTATTCTGTTGGTTTCAGTTTGACCATACACCTCATATTCCTCGTAGAGTGCTATTCTGATTTGATAGGAATTGGCTTCATCTGTATCGAAGGCCTTGAATCGAAAGCTCACCGAATCTCGGAAAGTCTCGTTTTCCGCTATATCGTAGTATTCCTGCTCGGGTGTGACAGTAATCTCCACATTAGGTTCAGAATCAGCCGAAACATTCGTCCAAGGCATTGCCAGCAAGATGAAGCAAATTATCAACAATCTGCCTCCTGCGATTGTGGCTCTGCCCGAATTCAAAACCATGCTAACATGTCTAAGGAATATCTGGTAACATATCATGGTAACGACTGCCAATGGTCCACAAGGTGTGTCCT
>CAXFCF010000330.1:0-1835 GCA_964000875.1 uncultured Candidatus Poseidoniales archaeon | reverse complement strand
CAAGAGTCGTGATTTACTGAAGAAGGTCGGAAACCTGTCTGGAGAAGATATTCGTGAGGGCTTGACTGCTGTTGTGAGTATCAAGCACCCGGATCCATCCTTCTCGTCACAGGCAAAGGACAAGTTGGTCACCAGCGAAGTCCAAGGTATCGTCGAGAGCGTGATTAACGACAAATTAGGAATATATCTCGAGGAAAACCCACAGATAGGTAAGACAATTATCGACAAGGCGATTTTGTCTAACAAGGCGCGAGAAGCAGCTCGTAAAGCTAGAGACCTGACTCGCAGAAAGGGTGTCTTGGAAGGCGGGGGGCTCCCTGGTAAATTGGCAGATTGCCAGTCACGTAATCCTGCAGAGTGCGAAATATTCCTAGTCGAGGGTGATTCGGCAGGTGGCTCCGCCAAGACAGGCAGGGATCGAGCCACTCAGGCCATCCTTCCTCTGAGGGGTAAGATTCTGAATGTAGAGAGAGCTTACAAGAACCCGGCTACTGTGTTCCAGAACAACGAAATTCAGACGATGATTAAGGCGTTTGGAGCAGGAGTTGGCAACAAAGATCACGAGGCTCCTGAGGATGACCAAGAGGAGGGTATGTTCGAACCTGATAAGTTGAGGTACGGGCGAATCATCATCATGACTGATGCCGATGTTGATGGAGCTCACATTAGAACGCTCATACTCACTTTCCTGTGGCGCTACATGAAGGACGCCATCATGGAGGATCATGTGTATATCGCACAGCCACCCCTCTATCAGATAACTCGCGGGAGGGAGAACAGGTATGCTTTCTCAGATGAGGAAAGAGATCACTTCATCGCTGAGTTGCAGGGTGATAACCCCAACTCCAAGATTGGTGTTCAACGCTACAAGGGTCTTGGTGAGATGAATCCAGACCAACTTTGGCAGACCACCATGGATCCGGACGAGCGCACATTGCTGAAGGTAACGGTGGACGATGCGAGGGAAGCTGACAATCTGTTTGAGATATTGATGGGTGAGGATGTACCATCCAGAAGGGCGTTCATCGAGTCCAATGCTAGGGAGGTGACCAACCTTGACGTCTGAAGAAGAGGAGAGAGAGATAAACATCGGCAAGGTGAGGGATCACCAACTTGGCGAAGAGATGAAGGAGAGCTACATCAACTACGCCATGTCTGTAATCATTGGTCGTGCACTGCCCGATGTAAGAGATGGCCTGAAGCCAGTACACAGGAGAATTCTCTACGGTATGCACGAAGGGGGACACACTCACGACAAGACATTCACCAAGTCTGCAAGATCAGTTGGTGAGGTGATGGGTAAGTACCACCCGCACGGCGACCAGTCAATCTACGATACCATGGTGAGGATGGCACAGGAGTTCAGTTTACGTTACCCACTAGTCGATGGACAAGGTAACTTCGGCAGCATTGACGGTGACCCACCTGCTGCGATGCGATACACTGAGAGTCGACTAGATCGTCTCTCTAACCACCTATTATCGGATATAGAGAAGGACACTGTAGACTTCCAGCCTAACTTCGATGACTCTGAGCAGGAGCCAAGCGTCCTCCCTGCAGGACTACCCAACCTACTGCTTAACGGCAGCGATGGAATCGCTGTTGGGATGGCAACCAAGATTCCTCCACACAACCTATCTGAGATGACCGATGCCATCAGGCTTCACATCGACCGTATACAGGAAACAGATCTGAAATCAAAGAAACCAGACAACCCCCCTAAGGTGACCATTGAGGAATACATGCAACACATGAAGGGACCCGACTTCCCAACTGGAGCGACTCTATTCGGAATAGATGGCATCCGCGACATGTACCAAACTGGACATGGTAGG
>CAXFCF010000329.1:0-1865 GCA_964000875.1 uncultured Candidatus Poseidoniales archaeon | reverse complement strand
TACATCGTACATCTGGACTGAAACTTTAGCAACATTGTCCACGGGTGCTCATCAAGCAACCTTCCGAGCAACTTGGCAAGCAGCAGAAGGATCCTATGACTCCGATGAAGCGGATAGCGTTGCTACAGGAAGCATTGAGGCAAAGACCACATTGAATATGCAATTCTCGATGTCGACGGTTGAACTCGTTGGTAGCAATGGACTACCGGCCACCCCACCATTAGACCCTGGTGTCTATACTCTGAGTATTCAGTTGACTTCATCGGGATTGGGCGAGACCGTCCTAATCTGTGAAGATGTAACTGGAGGTGTAAGCAAGACCTTGTTCACTCAGGATGTCAATATCACACAAAGAGGAGACAAGGTTGATCACGAATGTGTCTTCGACACCGAGGACCGTTCTTCGGTCATCATCAATATCCGTAGTTCTGACAACACGGTCATCACAGTTCCCTTCAACAAGGGATACAATGTTGATTTAGCACAAGGTGAAGGATTTGAAGAGAATGCAAATACCACTGGTACGGTGCTATTGTTTGGATTCGCTGCTTTACTCCTCATTGGTGTATTGGTAGCAGCGGTAATTTTGACGCGCCGAGTCTTTGGGGAAGTTGAGAGGGACATCTACGAATATTGTCCAGCCTGTGAAGGCGAGATAGAGGGCTATGAGGACAAGTGTCCACATTGTGATTTCAACCTCAAACGAGCTCGCAGAAGATTCCACGACTGTGGAGGTTGTGGCGAAAACATTCCGAGTTTGCTTGAGAACTGCCCATATTGTGGTTCTGTTCAAGACCTACGCAGTCAATTCCAGGCTAGAGAGCGAAAGCAGATGATCGCATTACCTGAAGAGGCAGAGGAGACTGCTGAGGAAGAGGAAGATGAGGATGAGATCGTTGCAGGCACTGAGGACTTTGACAGCATGGCTGGAGAATTTGGCTATGATGAGGATGGTCTTGAGAACGAATGGGACGAGAGTCTGCAAGAAGCGGAGACTGAGATCGATGAGATGTTGGAGCGACAGGCTGCAATTACAGAAGTTGAAGGTCAACCTGAGGATGAGGATGAAGAAGGCCCAGTGGCTGCTTTGCCGAACATCTCCACTCCCGAATCGATGATGTCTGGAGTAGACCTTGATGAAATGCTGGGCGACAAGAAAGAACGCAGGCACTTGGTTGATGCTGGAGATGATGGTCAAGTCCTTGATGCGAGCGATGCAGAAATCAGAGGTGACTTGTTCGAAATCACCGGAGAGTCAGGAGTATTGCCTGGCGAGGATGTAGTTATCGGAATGGGTGTGCAGGATCACCGTCTAGTCGGAAATGAACTGCCTGAAGAAGCGATGGACTTCTCCTTCGAGGATGATGGTTTGGCACCTGCTCTGGAAAAGCGTAGGCGAATTGCTTCTCGACGTAAGGAGCAGAGTGACGCAGAACAAGGTAGTGCTGAACAGGTTGGCGAGTGTGGGGCTTGTGGAGCCGACATTGCAGTTGATGCAGATGAATGCCCTACTTGCGGCGCTCGCTTTGCATGAATAAGGCCTGTCTGCACTCATAGGGTTCGTCATCACCCGAAGGCTCGGCTGACCCTCTTTGCTTCATTCAGGCGGGATTGCCAGTAGCACTTCATTCAAGAAGCCTGTGAAGAAATCCGCTTCAACGCGGCCTTGATACGGGATGTGCGTCTCGCGATTGTCGATGGGAAGGGTACTCTTGTCGCTTTCAGCAGTAATTCTGCTGTTCATTTCAAGCACCCTTGCGGGGTGTCTTTCGCTAGTTCCAGCGCGTGAAATGATGGAATCTTTACGCGATAAACCGCTGATTGAAATGACCGAAGACAAGGTGAATATCAGCCATGTTTTCGAT
>CAXFCF010000328.1:0-1871 GCA_964000875.1 uncultured Candidatus Poseidoniales archaeon | reverse complement strand
CTGAAATAACAATATCTACTCTTGAATCTGAGGCATTTGAAGTCAAAAGCGATGATGTTGAGTCCATGATTAAAGTCGCCTCTACTTGTTTAACTGGTAGATCCGCCGGTAGTGATCCAAGATTCGCAAAGATGGTAGTAGACGCACTCAAACATGTCACACATGATACAGAGGCCGGCATTCGCTGTGATGCCGAAGATGTCCTTTTTGACAAGGAAACAGATGACAATCTTTCAGATTCACACTTGATTCAAGGAATCAACTGGAGACATAGAATCCCCCTAGACAGAATGGCAGGTACCTATTCTGAAGTTACCTTAGCAACACTTGGTTGTGATTTGAAGCAAAGGGAGATCAAGATGGAAGCCGAAGTTGAACTAAGTTCATCCGAACAGTTAGCAAGGTTCCTAACCGCTCAGGACGAAGTGATGGATGCCATCGCCGCAAAGGTGATTGATTCTGGTGCATCACTAGTAGCAACCTCTGGTGAGATAGAGAAAGGAGTTCTTCATAGGTTAGCAGCAGCAGGTATTCTAGTAATATCTGATCTTGATGACAAACAGGTACGTCATCTTTCAATAGCTTCTGGTGCTACTTTAGTCGAGCATATTGATGACCTTTCACCTAGTGATTTGGGCAACGCTCGCAATGTAGTAATGTCACGAAACGCTGCTACAGATGAGGTGCGAGACAAGATAGTCATAGATGGGTGCGAAGGACCTCTAGTGACAATTGTCGTTGGCGGCACCATAGGTTCAGAGGAAACCATCCGTGGAATGTACGATGCCCTCAAAGCAACCAGTATAGCGATACAAGACGGTCGTCTAATCAATGGCGCGGGGTATTCACATGCTATTGCTGCTGCTGCAGTAAGAGATGCGGCAGAAGGTGTAGGAGATAGAACTCGACTTGGAATGGAAGCATACGCCAGAGCACTCGAAGGAATCCCATGGATGCTAGCATCTAATGCTGGTGTAGAAGCACTTGATTCACAAATAGCTCTCAGGGCAGCAGTACGTGGAAGTGACACACCCCAAGGAATTCTCGTAGACGGATCTGTGGGAGATGTTTCAGATGTTGTTGAACCAGTCGAGAGTTTACTTCATGGGATTACTGTGGCCACTGAGACAACCTGCTCACTACTCCGTATTGATCAGGTCATAAGCGCTCGTGGTGACTAATTCTCTTCTCTATTTGCGGAGCCTCAAAGGTCAAGAACGAGACACATATCGACTTACAATGGGTTCCTCTGATGGTAGTAGAAGAACAAACCACCACTGAGCCCCGCGCCCTCATTTCAGTATGGGATAAGGAAGGAGTTTCCGAACTTGGTTCAGCGCTCCATGAAATGGGTTGGAAGATACTCAGTACAGGAGGCACTGCAAGACTACTACGAGAAGCAGGAATAGATGTTACAGATGTATCTGAAGTCACCCAACACCCAGAGGTATTTGATGGGCGAGTGAAGACACTCCACCCAGCTATTCACGCACCCATCTTAGCTCGTGGAAACAACCCAGATGATGTCAATTTATTGACAAATCTTGGCTACCCTAGAATAGACATGGTAGTGGTCAATCTCTACCCATTTGAGGCGGTGGCAGCTCGCTCTCCTCCAGTAGAGATGGATGAACTGATAGAGATGGTAGACATAGGTGGTCCCACCTTGGTTCGAGCGGCGGCCAAGAACCACCAGGATGTACTAGTGCTAGCAGATCCATCTCAATACGATGAGGTAATAGGAATTCTTCGAGCAGCCGATGGGAACCCCGAAGCGATTCCACTATCTACACGTCAACGCTTTGCCCTCACGGCATTCCAACGAACGGCTGCCTATGATGTAGCACTTGCTAACACCTTGGCAAACAGAT
>CAXFCF010000327.1:0-1873 GCA_964000875.1 uncultured Candidatus Poseidoniales archaeon | reverse complement strand
ATGGCATCCATATCTGTCTAGTTAATTCGTGGAAGGTTGACAGATAGCGTAACGATAGCACGAGGTCGGAGCTCTTGATGACTAGCCGTGCGAATCTGTTTCGACTCTCTTCGTCGCTGAACCCCTCTTCCCTCAGGCAGTCATCGAGCAACTGGTCTGGATTCAACTTCGGGTTGGTTGTGAGCTTGACAATCGAGCGGGTGTTGATGGCCGACCATAGGTCGTCGTTGGCATGGTCAGCAGACCATCCACCACCTCTTGGTAGGATGTAGGATCCTCGCCATTCCGTGGGAGTCGAGTTTGCAAGACCAGCCGAACCGGCATCGTCCACCTCGGGGAAGCCCTGTGACCAATGGTGGCCGAGCCAGTTGGGCACGAGCCCGAGGAACTCGTATTCACGCTCACATTGGAATTCAATGAGTAGTGGATGAGCACAAGTTCGGATGGACTCGTTCCAAGGTTGGTATCTCCAGTAGTCAGTCATCGAATGCTTTACTGATACTACTAGTTCCGTTTTATCAAAAATCGTAGTCAATCCGGACGAGAGAAGCTGTGGATTAGCATGGAATCCATCTTCACCTAGATCCCATACTCTCAGTATGCAACGGCGATTCACACCCTTGCAAACAGTCTCGTCGAGGCCAGTGGCAATCCTTGAGAAGATACCACTGAGTCCCTCTTCTGCACACCTTTCACAACCGCAGGAGAAGGGCGATGTTCTCCTTGCCCAAGCATCGGTAGAGAACGCCTCTCCAAACCTGAAAACGAACCCAGATATTCCGGGTATACGTTCTACCATGGATTCGATCAGTGTGGCTGTCTCACGCCAGAGAGATTCATCGAATGGGCATTGTCCACCTTGTTTCTGGAGTGTGAATAGATCTTCCATGACCCACGCTCCAATGCCTTCAGCTCGGGCAGCATCTACTCGTTCTGATAGTGTACGGAGGCGCCCACTGGCTGAGTGTTCGGCATTAGGCATCACCAAGGCTAGGCAGCCGGAGAGTTGGTCGCCGACTACAACATCGGTGAATCCGACTTTGGAGAGAAAGTGTGGGTCTCGCCAACGGGTAGGGATTTCGTCCTTATCCGGCGGATCGTGTATGTAGGAGATGATTATTCGACTACTCATTCACGCACCACCTGAATTTCAGAATGGAATGTCCAACCCATCTCAGCGAAGGCGGGTGCTGCGATAGTCGTGAACTCCGAATGAGGGATGATGCCGAATATTGCTCCACCGGAACCAGTCTGTTTGGCACATGAACCAAGGTTGCGAGCCAATTTGACAGCCTGCAAAGTATCACCTAGTGCCTCGTTTCCGAATAGTACCTGTCTTAGATCGAAGTTTGTGTCGATGAGGGCAGTGAGTTCTGAGTAGTTACTGTTCTCCAGTGCTACTCTTCCTTGGTTGGCGCCATCAGCCAAGTGTGCGATTACCTCGGTCATGGAGGAGTCATTTTCTTCCCAACGCTTAGCAAGATCTGAGTGTGTCTCACCTGAGTCCTTGCCAGAGAGGGCATGTGCGACCCAGAGAGGGGGGAATTCTGAGGCTTCGACGGTTACATACGCGCCGTATCCGCGGCTAGTCATCAGTTCCTCGGCGAAGTCCATATGCAACGGTTCTTCAAACGCTTGGGGTAGTCTGTCTTGCAGTCCTGCCACCATGCCGAGCTCCTCGGTTTCGACTTTGAGTATCAACTCTGCAAGTTGTCTAGGTTCAGGCACATCGATTCCCTCTGCTTCCAATATTGCTCTGAGGAACGCTGTTTCAATTGCTGAGGAACCAGCCAATCCCACTTGACGAGGTATGTTGGTTTCCACCTCTATCTGGTATTCTCCTACCACTGAAAGATTTCTTCGGGCAATCTTC
>CAXFCF010000326.1:0-1889 GCA_964000875.1 uncultured Candidatus Poseidoniales archaeon | reverse complement strand
TCACTTATTGCATCATCTGTACTCCCTTTTTCACTCAATTTGAACGCATTCAACTCCTCTGTAATTGTACTCTTGATGATTTCCCAATCTGCATCCTGAATTTCAACCTCAAACGCCATATTCCTGCCTCCCTGTGACCTGTAGTATAAGCGCGCACCCTCTTGAATCCTTCCGATGAAAGAATACAAGGGGTGTCGGACGAAAAAGATGCTGTGAAGCAGAGGTAGCCCCACTGATTGATGTTGAAGAATTGAACAGTTTTTAGGAGGAAAGGAAAACCCCTACACCATGGAACCCACACTCGATGAACTATACAACGAGTTGAAGCATGAGAAAACTAGAGTACTGCTAATGGATGAAAAAGAACTTGCGAAATTCACAGCTAAGATGGCTAAGACTCTTCAATTAGCAATCAAAAAAGAACGCCTCACAATCGTGGGCGAATTGCATATTTGGGCGTGTTGGATTCGTCTATTACCTCAATCCGAACGGAAGAGACATGCTCTCGAAGCGGTGAATATTCTTGAAAAACAAGGCAATTCTAGTTTGTTTGCAAACGCATTGGAAAACTTGGCAGCATGGAATGATCAATTATTCAAAGACCCCACAATTGAGAATATTGATCTGGTCGAAATGGCAATCACAATTCGTTCTGCTAACGATGATTATGAAAACTTACTCGACATGGTTTGGGCTCAACGATTGTTAGCAGATTTAAAGGGTGAGTGGTCGATAATGCAATGGGTTCGTCAATAACACCCTCTCGTTCAGAACTTCTGAACGCGAGGGGGTAATGTGACACTCTTTGATTTTCTGTATAACAGATAAAACTACCATCCCGCTAATAATCTTCAATATCTGGAATCGCATTCGGGTCTGTCATAGCAAATGAACCAGGTGTAAGAGGGTTGTTTGTTTGACTAGATTCGATAGTAGGTGAGTCACTCTCCTGAGCGAAGACATCTGGCTCAATCTCCTCCCGGGAAGTCATACTACGTGCCTTGGCCGCACCAGCTTCCCTGACCTTCGTAATTGGAGAACGCTTATCGAAAGAGCCCAACAATACAGACAGCGCGAGCATCCCCGACATGACGAGAATGATGTTGCTAGGGTTAGAAAGGAATCCTGTCAGTCTGCTGGTTCCCTCAAAGTGTTCCGCAGTTAGTATCACTTCAGCCGTCTGCTCCATGCCCTGCGAGTCTCGTAAAACAATCGACCCTTTGGCCACCATACCGGGGACTAAAAGCCCCGAGGGGTCTATAGATAGGTTGATGTCATAGCCATCAGCCAAGTTTGCAGTTGCTTCAGTGGTAGCAATTCTCTCCAATGGCCCTTCGATGCGAATGTCCCAATTCTGAGAGCCATCTCCCTCGAATTGCAAAGGTACAGTGACAATGCTTGGATCGGAAACAGCTATGCCTGATTCAAAGACAGGTGAAACCAACCGGAGTCCAATTATGTGGAATGGAATCTCCAAAAACCTGGTGGATTCTCCACAAGTCACGCTTCCGTTAATCCTTCCAGCTGTGTTTGAGGTGCCATCTGAATCCCAAGTAAGTATCCACTTGTCTTGTTCTGAATCGTCTATCGTCAAACCTCTACCATCAGAAGAGAAAAGTGAATGTGATGTTAGTTCGCAATCGATAGATTCGGTATTTATCGAGACTTCTTCCCCGGGTAATACCTGTATCGGTTGGTGAGGTGGAACGATGGGTAAATCGATGTTATGATTGTAATCGATATTAACCACTATACTGGCTTCCTCTACATCAACTACAGTGACTACCCATGGAACTAGACGACCATGGTGATCGTAGATGAGGACTCCTTCCGAGCCGAACTTCTCGCCCTCCTGAAACACATCCGAAGCCTCACCCTCGTCTGTACCT
>CAXFCF010000325.1:0-1889 GCA_964000875.1 uncultured Candidatus Poseidoniales archaeon | reverse complement strand
GGGACAACAACGACATGCGTGCATCGGACACCAACTCCGAACTACCGCTAATCGTTGAGACCCGTGCTGCTCAGACAGTTGCATCGTTCGCACCGACTCTGATGGCAATCGGCCTAGTCGGTGTCTTCGTTGGAGCTCTACTGGGACGCGCCCAGAAGGAGCAGGACGACGCTGAGTTCGAGGAGGACGCTTTCGTCTCTGACGAGGGTGCAGTGAGCCCGGTCATCGCAACCATCCTACTGGTTGCGATCACCGTGGTACTCGCTGGTGTCATCTATGTCTGGGCTGGTTCGCTTGCCGACACCAGCACCAAGGGCGTACCTCGTCTGACCTTCACGGCTGAGCCGATGACGGTTCAGGAGATCAGCGGCCTAGAGCAGGAAGACTGGCACTGGAGGATTACCACCAGTTACGCTGGTACTGACCTCGCTACCCAGGCAGTCTATGTGAGCGTGTTGTGGATTAACGATAGCGGCCAGCAGGTGTACAAGACCTCCTTGGCACCGACAGGCGGCGACGTCTTCCGAACATACGGGTTCAACCCAAGCAACAGTGAGGCGATGGTAACCTTCTGGGATGACATCTCGCACTGTACTAAGGATGGCCCAGCCTGTATCACCGAGTTCGGTGCTGGTGACACAATGTACGTTAGGATGACCGACAACGACGGTCTGATCAACAGTGCGAACATCGACATCTCCTACGAGCTCCCTGGTGGAGCAGGATATGTCCTGAAGTCGTACACTGCAACGCCAACCAGCATCCGCTGAAGTGACTGAAGGAAGGCACTACCCAGTGCCGGATAGCAGGGACGCCTAGGGGCTTCGGCTCCTAGGTGCCCGCAATCGCCCTGCCATCCCCAATCGGGGGTGGCGGGGCAACCTTTCGTTTCATAACCCAGTTCGAAGAGGGAGGTTCGATGTCAGGGGCTGGGTCGCTGGAGGCCGTCATCTTCGACTGTGATGGCGTATTGATTGATACTGTCTCTTCGTGGCGTATTATCCACGATCACTTCGGAACTAGCAGCGGAGAGATGCTCGATAGGTTCCTTCGTGGCGAAGTTACAGACGAGGAGTTCATGGCTGACGACATCAGTCACTGGAAGTCGGTCAAAAATCCAATCCACAAGGACGAATTGATGCGTTGCTATCAAGGAATCACGCTCAACAATGGAGCTCGTGAAGTTGTAGAGGAATTACAGGCGAGAGGGGTCGTAGTAGCAATAGTAAGCGCTGGTGTAGATCTTCTAATAGGTTCGATAGCGAACATGCTGAATGTCGATGATTGGGTTAGCAATGGCTTCCAGTACGACGATAACGGATATCTTTTGGATGACGGTATTGTTCGAGTTCCCGCTCACTACAAGGGCGAGATGTGTGAGAAGTTGTGTCGTATCCGGGACATAGACCCTGCTAATGTCGTAAGCGTAGGGGACAACCACACCGACCTTTCGATGCAGATTGAGGGCAGCAGGTTCGTTGGTTTCAATCCGAGCAAACAGATTGCTTACGATGGATTTGAGGCTGCGGGGGTACCGGTAATCGAAGGCAACGACTGCCGTGACCTATGGCCTTACTTCTATCCGGGTGAAGAGCTCTCGAAGAGTGAACAATGATTCACGCGAATGGAATCGTTGCCGTCTCATGCGTGTGAAGGTTAACGATGGTCAGGATGCAAGGTTTGGGCTGGAATCCGAGCATCCTCTGGTAACTAGTTTGATCCTGCCAGGTACTCGATTGAATCAGAGTTACTCCCTTGTGCGGTCCGCAGTAGTGCCCATGGACATGACCTGTGACGAAAATATCCGGTACGGTGTCAATCACCATGTGATCTTCAAGTTCCGGTGATAGCGGCGTTTTCCCACCCCAGGTTGGTGCTAAGTGCCTCCT
>CAXFCF010000324.1:0-1890 GCA_964000875.1 uncultured Candidatus Poseidoniales archaeon | reverse complement strand
GCGCTGACTGCTGCGGTACGTGAATCTTCAGACTCAGACGAAGAGAGGTAATCGATTACTGAAAGAGCGTCCTTTGGAGATACACGCGATATTGCAGGCAACACATCCGACAAAGCCCTAGAGGTGAAAGCGTCATCCCTTCTTCGTAACAGAGTGAGAACGACTCTCCCACCTTCAAGGTCGAGTTCAAGCAGTCTTGGTAATGATTTAGCAACCTCTGCCGCTACTTCGTCTGGCTGACCATCAACCATTTGTTCAAGACGCAAAGGAAGAGACATCTGGTTGGCTAACTCATCACGATGTAGCATCATACCAATCCATCTTACCAATAGAACGCGTCTTTCAGAACTCCCCTCTTCCATTCTATCGAATAGCCAGTGAACTGCATCCAAACCCCCTCCGAATTGTGTTCCCATAGAAGTATCAATTCCATCCCCCTTCCAATCCAGTTGGTGCCTTCCAGGCTTTGCGCGAGACGGCCAAGTACCGGGGGGGTGACTCATGGCAATACTCTCTACGAGATGGTAACCACGGTTTTCACTCAATACCGAAATCTCTCGACACAATCCATTCAGCATTGCTATTCCTAGATACCACCGGGTCGAATCAGGAGCGGATTGATCTAGACCTGAAGCCAGCCAAGATTCAGCGAAATCAAAC
This sequence comes from uncultured Candidatus Poseidoniales archaeon, assembly GCA_964000875.1. Lineage (GTDB taxonomy): Archaea > Thermoplasmatota > Poseidoniia > Poseidoniales > Thalassarchaeaceae > MGIIb-Q1. Next base: position 1,230 of record CAXFCF010000324.1, on the reverse strand, counting down.
AGAATCAGTTCCGCTACCTCATACACCCTCCTCCTCAACCATTTCTCCCCCTCTCTTTCAGGGTCTGCAGTCAATGAGAGACGGTGTGGGATGATTCCTTCCCTTGCGACCTCCAGTCGATTTTCGAAACCTGCACGGTCGGCGATGAACAAACCCTCTGCTTGTGCAGTCACCTGTTCGATGGATTCGGGTGCTGTAGATGGTAACTCAGGATCCTCACATGGCGGTGGCGGAAGCGGCATATCACTTGCCGAGTAACGGATTATTTCTTCCAATCTCTCAAGGCAACGGGTGTGTATGATGGCCGAAGTCTCCCGCCGCTCACGGCCAAATGCCATCCAATCACATCAGTAGGTTTCTCGGACAATTTTGTGGATTTTGTATGGAAGGAGTGCTCTGTTGACCGGCGTAACTTCGAGGATTCGCGCGTCATCCCTTCTTCGAATATCCTGGAGAAGCGGGTGACGGCTCTTCTTGTGAAGAGTTAGAATAGTTGGTTTGTCCACCTCCAAAGCCTCCCTCACAATATCGACAAACGCTTCAGACTCAACTGAGAATTTACCGATTTCATCAATCACAATAACCTCGTACTCATCCATTGCTTGTTGTATGGCTGGAACTGCTATTTCGTCGAGCGCGCTAGGTTCTATACCCAGACCCAAAATTCTGTTTCTAGAATCTATGTCTCTATGAGCCATGACTGATTCCTCACCTGTCTGAAAGTTTACGCAAGAATATCCAACTCTCGAAGTCCCTTCGATTATTGGTGATGTACGCATGCCTCCGAGGATTTTTGCAGTAGTAGGATCAGCCCCCTTACTCCTCAATTCATTAGAGATTTCATCAGCCAACATATCGACTACTTTCTGCATCACAGCGCTCTTCCCAGAACGGGGCAAGCCGGTTATGCCAATCTTAGGATGGATGCCCATTTGTCCGACCTCATATTGGCGTGGTGTGAGAGATTAGTCACTCCGTTGTATTTAGCGAGGGTGGTGGTGGCGTTTATACCTGTTCCAGAAGGTTGGTTCCGGTATCAGGCGAATTTCGAGGCCATTTCCATAGTACCAGAGGGCAGTGGGAGCAGTTCTAATTCGTAGTTGTTGACATTGTTGTTTGCAGCCCAAGCTCTAGCCCATACATCGAGTTTCGGCGAATTCAACAAGTCACAGAGCCAAGCTAGAGCAACATCTTCGTCATCATGTACAGAGATCATGTCTGTCAGAACAT
>CAXFCF010000323.1:0-1893 GCA_964000875.1 uncultured Candidatus Poseidoniales archaeon | reverse complement strand
TTGACCATCAATTTACCAGATCTAGCGAAAGCAGACCAGTTGACCGATTTCATTGGGTCTCCCGGTATGTACTCGCGTAGGTTGTAGAATTCGCTTCCAGGGCCTGGCTGCCTGATGTTTACCGCACCGGTGAAAATCTTGGGCACCTTGCTCTTCACGAAAGCGTCCTTCAGATCCTCTGTCTTAGGGAAGACAAGGAAGTCGTCGTAGACATGTAACTCCTTCTCGTTGTGGAACAGACCAAACGAGTCCTGCACTCTTATGCAGACTGGTCCGATTGTGTAGAAGCCACGCAGTGGGCACTCAACGGTATATTCGATGAGCGTCTCACGACGTGGACCTAATTCCATCAGGATGTAGTTGGCTCCCTTCTTGATTCGCATGACTTCAGGAAGACTGTCCCTTACTTCGAGAACCTTGGATAGAGGAGAGAGGTTCTGTACTCTGAGGGTCACATCTACTGATCCGTCTTCGAAGACTCTGGAAGAACTCAACTTGCGCATAGCGAGAAGTCGACTGAGGGAGGCCCCCGCCTCCTCCTCATTCTTCTCTTCCAGTCTGCGGCCGCTTGCCGCCACGTCAGCGTGCGAGGCACGCAGCGCAGCCCATGTTAGGAATGAGAGCAGCACGACAGCGACGGTTACCAACTGGTGGTTTCGCAGGGTGAGTCCCAGTAAATAGAGAGCTACCGCTAGACTGCCGAACATGGCTGACTTACGGCTCCACATCTACCCTTCACCTCCCTGCGCGTTCCTTGGGGTTCGCCCCCAATCAGACGGTTGGTACAGGCACTTGAGTCAGGATGCTCTGGACAACCTCATCGGTCTCCAAGCCCTTAATCTGGTGCTCTGGCTTCAGAATTAGTCTGTGAGCAATCGCCAGAGTGGCGACTGCCTTTACATCGTCAGGAGTCACGAAGTCGCGGCCTCGCATGGCTGCAGCAGCACGGCTTGTCTTGAGCAATGCCTGCGAACCACGAGGCGAGGAACCGACGAGTACCCTTGGGTCCTCTCGGGTTCTTGCTACGATTTCGACCATGTACATGCGGACAGCAGGGTCGACATATACGTCTTCGATCGCCTGCTGCATAGCGATGACACGCTGTGGGTCAGTAATAACCTCAACATCCACTGCGTCCTTCTTCCTGGTGATACGGCGAGCGAGGATTTCATCCTCGTCAGCTCTGTCAGGGTAACCGACGCTCATTTTGAACATGAATCGGTCCAACTGAGCCTCAGGTAGCGGGTAGGTACCCTCTTGCTCCACAGGGTTCTGTGTAGCCATGGTTAGGAACGGAGCAGGTAGTTTGTGGGTCACCGTACCGATGGTGACTTGCTTCTCCTGCATAGCCTCAAGCAGAGCAGCTTGAGTCTTGGGTGGAGCACGGTTGATCTCGTCAGATAGTAGTAGGTTACAGAAGATCGGACCTGGCTTGAAGGTGAATTCACCCTTCTTTGCGTCGTAGATGTTCGTGCCGGTGATATCGGCAGGGAGTAGGTCAGGTGTGAACTGAACACGCTTGAAGTCGCAACCGAGTGCGTCGGCGAAGGTGTTCGTCATCAGTGTCTTTGCTAGACCGGGGTAATCCTCGAACAGGAGGTTACCGTTGGCTAGGATGTTCACGAGAACATTATCGATCACGTGTGACTTACCGATGATGACCTTCTGGACCTCGGCGCTAATCGCTTGTCCGATAGCGCCGACAGCGGCCAATCTTTCTTTCGTCTCAGGGCTGCTCTGGTGCTTTGGCTGCGCTGCTGGTGCTGGTGCAGCGGCTGCGGCTGGCGCTGGAGCGGCCGGCTGAGCTGCGGCAGGTGGGGGTGGCGGTGCTGCTCCTCCTGCTGCTGGCTGGTTTCCGGGCGGGGGTGGTGGTGCCTGCATTTCTTTCATCTC
>CAXFCF010000322.1:0-1894 GCA_964000875.1 uncultured Candidatus Poseidoniales archaeon | reverse complement strand
CTTTGCTTGTATGGTAGTAGGCACAACAACTGAACTGCATGAAACTACTTCTCCACAGACCAATGTAGGAGATATTGCATGTTGGGGATATGGAAGTTATGGACAATTAGGAACTGGTTCAACATCATCTGTTGGTACCAATAACGACATACAAACTGCAAAACCAATTAATTTCAATGGAACACTAATGTCTGATGTCGAATCAGCTACAGATCACTCTTGTGCAATCTCTAATTCAGGAGAGGTATATTGCTGGGGAAGGGGAACTTTTGGCCGCCTTGGTTATGGAAATGATGCCAACTATGGTGATGATTCAAACGAATTACCATTCTTGAACGCTGTCGATTTAGAAGGCAGTGCGAAATTACTTGCTTTAACAGAGACTTCGACTTGTGCTGTTATGCTCGACAATGAAGTCTACTGTTGGGGTTCGGGATCTAGCGGAAGGACTGGTCAAGGACACTCAGTCCACATTGGAGACCAATCTAACGAGATGGGGGTTTATCTTGCCCCAACAGATTTGCATATGCGTCCAACTGATTTCGATTTGGATGGTACAATCGATGCCTGGGATTCTGATGACGATAATGATGGCACCCTAGATGTGGATGATGATTTTAGATTAGACCCATGTGCTGTATTGGATACTGATTCGGATGGAATGCCTGATTCGATTTATGTAAATTGCACAACTACTTTAGTTGAAGATTTGGATGATGATAATGACAATTGGAACGATACTGACGAAGAAGCGTGTATTACAAATTCAAAGGATTCTACAAGTATACCTCATGATTTAGATGCCGATGGCACCTGTGATTTTGTCGACACTGATGATGATGGCGATGGTTGGAGCGATGTTGATGAACAAGCTTGTGAACGTAAGGAATGGGGTGAGAGATATCTTGCAGCACAAAGCTCTAGTTACGGTTATGGATTCAATCCGGCCTACGGTACAGGAGTTGTATTCTTACCAAATGATCATGGCCATTTATATCAAACACTTGGATTAGACAATAGTGGATCAGAATTGTATATCTACGGATTCAAGGAATCTGAAAGCTACGCGTTACGAGGTGACATCTCCAATACCAATGGTAACCAACAAGGATTTGATTACGAAAGTTATGGCCAGGGTGTTTATGTTGTCAATGATGAAGAATTAGTATACCTAACATATACTTCAAATCTTAATAGCTTGACGAACTCGCCAAGTGAGATTTATACATTCGATAGCGCTCATGATGACCAACATCATGACCTATCAATCGCACCTGATGGCACAGTATACATGACTACTCATGACATGATCGTAAGTATTTCTTCAAGTAGCGAAACTGAAATCGCGTACCCTTCTGGCGTGAGTAATTCTACATCGGATGCATCTTACAAACAAATAGCAGTTGATTCAAACGGCGATGTTCATTTGCTAGCCTACCACGAGGTCGCATCTCGAATTTATACTTGGATATATGACACTAGTTCCGAGTCTTGGAATTCAGGCATAGATTCAGGCTCAGGTTCGGTGGGTGATGTCGGACCGGGACGCTCATCGTTTGCTGTTGATTCAAGTAACCAACCACATCTTGCAATGATGAAAGGATCCTCGCTTACAGATTCCAACTCTTATGTTACTTACCAATTCTATGACAATTCAGGTTCCCCACCGAATTGGGTTTCAAGGTTTACAGACCAAACACCTTATGGTAATACCGGAATCAGTTTAGAATTAGATTCTAACAACAATATACATTTGGCATGGGTTGACAACAACAACAAAACACTATACTACACCAAGTTGTCATCTTCATCAAATGCTCAAAGTACAACACAAGTCTATACTCACAGCGGTAGCAATAGCTACTGGTGGAACGCCCACAAAAATGTGGATCTG
>CAXFCF010000321.1:0-1901 GCA_964000875.1 uncultured Candidatus Poseidoniales archaeon | reverse complement strand
TGTGACGGTACTGGTGACGATGGATACCGTGAAGCAATGGATGTTTTGAAGAATGCTTCTGGGACTCTAGGTGAGTTGCCTGAGTGATTGTTACTCTACTTGTGTGGCAACCCAATCGGCGTACTCTGTTGTAGCATCCTCGCGTTTGTTGATTATTTGTGGAATGTCATAGGGATGATTATCTTGAATCGTTTCAATCAATTCGACCTCTCTGTCTACTGTGGTCTTAGCAATGATTTGCCACTCGTCTTCATGTTGAATCTCCCCCTCCCATTGGTAAACTGAATTCATCCCAATATATTGTACACAAGCTGCTATTCTCGATGATACTAATGTGGTGATAAATTCGCCCACTTGATTGGGGTTCCAATCTCCAGGTAGAGTTGTGGTTACTATCGATATCTCTGCCATGATCCTTCGACAATAGCCGGGGTGCATGAACATGTGGCAACTGTGTCAAACTCCTTGGGAACCTTTCAAGGGGTGTGCTTAGCCGTACAACCATCGGTGACCCAATGGTGAAGGCGTGGGAGGAGCCTATTGAATCGGGGGCTATACCTGATTGTGGCCATTTTGATGTCATAGTTGTTGGTGGTGGACCAGGTGGGGCAGCGGCGGCGGGGTATGCTGCCATGGCTGGGAACAAGGTTCTTCTCTTGGAAAAGGCAATATTTCCTCGAGACAAAACATGTGGGGATGCGGTTGGTGGTAAATCATTGAAACATGTCACTGAATTGGGTGTCAAACCACTGATTGAGCAGACTCCTCACAATAGAGTCACGGGTATTGTTTTCTCATCTCCAAATGGTTCGCAAATATCGTGCTCTCTGCCATTAGAAGAAATAGAGAATAAAGAGGCGGGGTATGGTCTCCCAAGATTACAATTTGATTACATGATGTTCAAGCGTGCTGTTGAGTTAGTTTTGGACTCAGGTGGCTCCATAATCCAAGGGTTCACTGTCACTGCAGTTGACTTAGATGGGGAAGGTAGTTCAGCGAAGGTTGTGGGAGTGACTGGGCGCGTGGGTAGTAAAAGAGATGGTAATCCAGAGGTTTCTTTCACTGCTCCTTTGACTATAGGTGCTGGCGGATACACATGCCCTGTTGCTAAGACTGTCACAGAGGTGTGTCATGATGAACCCATGCGTGATGATGAGCACTATTGTGGCGCCTATAGAGAATACTGGGTTGATGTAGGTGGTTGTGAGGGGGATATGGTGCCCATTGAAATTCACTTCATTGATGGTGTTATTCCTGGTTACTTCTGGCTCTTCCCAGTGGGCTTGGATGATGATGGAAAAACGGTTGTTAATGTAGGAATTGGGATGGTTATTAACGAGATGAATAAACAATCTGTAAAACTCAAAAAACTACAACATTGGGTAATCAATGAACACCCTGAGTTCTCTAAGAGATTCGCCGGATCTACAATGGTATCTGGAAGTGGGAAGGGATACCAACTACCATTCGGAAGCCCGAGGAAGAAGGCACCATCTTTCCAACCACGACGAAGTGCTATGGCTGGTGCAATGTGTGTGGGTGATGCGGCTTCTTTGGTCGATCCGTTTAGTGGTGAAGGTATAGGAAATGCTCTAGTCAGCGCGAAGATGGCAATATCATACTTCGATCGTGAAGCTCATTCAGGGGGCTTTCCATCTAATTTAGGAGTAGAATACCAAGAAGAATTGTGGGGCACTCTCGGTTCAGAATTAACTAATAGTTTGAAGTTACAAAAAGTCGTTCGGAAGAAGTGGTTGATGAATTGGGTTATCAACAAAGCAAACAAAAAAACAGAAATTAAGGATTTATTAGAGCAATCACTCAGTTCAAAAGAGGCGCAAGAGGAATTGAAGAGTACATGGAAATTACTCAAATTGTTACTCTTTTGAGGTGATTTAATG
>CAXFCF010000320.1:0-1911 GCA_964000875.1 uncultured Candidatus Poseidoniales archaeon | reverse complement strand
GATTGGGAAGACATCGATATGACGATTATCCCCAACCAATATGGTTGGGAAGTGTCTGAGAACACCTTCGAAACGATGTTCCCTCTCGACGTCAACGATGGTGTCATCATCTCTGATGATAAGACGGATTCGGTCGTCATCACTGGTATCCAACCAGAGATTGTCCTTTTCGACAACCTCACGTTCTCCACGCAGCCGTTCAAGGACATCGCTCCGCCTTCGATGGAACAGACTCGTGCTGGTGGCAACGTCATGCGCTACCCGATGTTCGAGGGAATCTCTCTCGACTATACTGTGATGACCAACGGTGTGAAGCAAGACCTCATCTTCGAACACGAACCATTCCTCCCAGTTGGGGAATCACAAGCCGCTTGGATTGGATTGAAGGAGACCATGATTCTGCCGTTCCACTCCGGTCTCTTCGCTGACGATTATGACCAATTGGAAGATGGCTTCCACGAGGTACAGGGTCGGCTATCAATTCGAGATCTGACAACTGGTGCTGAGCTCGCTCACATCGCTCCACCGGATCTGTATTCCCTCACTGATCAAACGATTCGTTACGAAGCGACCTACTTCCTCATCGTACGCGGCGAGAATATCGAAATCGTCACTGCAGTACCCATGGAATGGATGACTGGCGACAAAGCCGTGTATCCGATGGTTCTTGACCCAACGGTCAAGATTCTGCAAGGTACCTCTGGCTACGCCTACTACTACTACATGCAGAGCTGGTGGACCCGCCGGTACACTGGTTTCTACGACAACGACTGGCAGTTCAGCCTCTGCCGTGGTGTGCAGCGCTCGTATTCCTACCCATATGACGGCTGCACTTCTGGCTCGAGCTACCGCGACTACATCTACCAAGGATGGCACAAGTTCGACATGAAGGGCACCTTACTCCCTGGAGCTACGATCACTGGAGCGAGGATTGTTCAATACATGGGCTATCTGAACAACGGTGTCGATACAAAATACATGATGGATGCAGTCATCATGCGGGATTGTTCGACGAGTGGTTCGACGAATAGTCCATCAGTGAGTTGTCCGAGTAACAATTACTTGGATCCAACCTCGTATCGAGGTTCGACTTCCTCTTCCTCTGCAAGTTCCAGTGCGTTCAGGTATTTCGCATCGATCGAGCATGCTGATAATTCGCATTCTCTAGCGGGTTACCTCAAGCACCCTAACACGATTGGCTGGAAGAACATCTCAATGACCGACCCTGCCATCGTCACAGAACTCGGGAACAGGGCCAACAGCTCACAAGGTTGGATCGGTTTCGGTATCCGTGTCTCAAAGAACGACACCATGCCATGGTCGAACATCTGTTCGATCAACACCCGAGATACCTACCGTTGTGGTGGTAAGACGACTTATCTCCGGTTGGATTACACTGGCGGTGTTGACAACAGTGGCCCGATGATGGATATGACGCCATATGAGGGCGACTCATACATTGACCGTGAGCGACAACTATACACATCGATGGTTGATGTATCCGGCGTCGATACGACTGCTGGAAACGAACCAGGTCTGTTCTATCGTGTCACGCCTTCTGGTGGCTCAGCAGGCGCTTGGACGAAAGTCATCGCTGATGACATCACGGAGAGCAGTTCGAACCTGCGCTGGGGCTACGAAAGCTTTGGTCTCAATTCAGGATGGCGCACACAAGGATTCTACAAGGCTACGATTCCTGCGACCGGAGTCGGCCTAGTTGAGTACTTCTGGGCTGCTCAGGATGCACACACGAACACGAATCTGGCGACAATGCCGGCTGGTGGTTCTGGAAGTATGTCGAATGTGACTGACGTGGCCAACATACCTCAATCAGTCTATTCATACAATGTACTCGACACGACCACTTCGGCAGATGACAAATGGGTCGTCATGATCGATGGTATGAACAAC
>CAXFCF010000319.1:0-1911 GCA_964000875.1 uncultured Candidatus Poseidoniales archaeon | reverse complement strand
CATCGGAGATGTGGTCACACAACTTATCTGGGTGTCCACAGGTCACTGATTCGCTAGTGAATACGAACCCGGTTCCACCCATGTCCTCTTTGGCGGCGAAAGCACCCTATTAAGTCCGTGTATTACGAAGTTCTTCACGAACGTTCGATCCACTCGGCGCATATCCGCGATCCCTTGACATCTCCCGCATCATTGAACAATCGCTGCAACTCAATGAGTACAACCAAAGCTTCGGCAGGTATCAACATGGATGCCAACTGGAAACCCACATGCCCTGCCACCGGTAGTGGTGGACGCATAGCCCACGCCTCCTGCAAGGCATCCCTGAGGTCATCTTCGGGAATTACCGGGTTGCGTACATGAGCCAAGGTGAGTTCGGCGAACAGCATAGGATGACGATGGGGGGCTGCGTCCCCTATTCCTTGTAGCGCTTCGGTAACCGCTGATGGGATTGGCCATCCCGCACCCTTGGAGTGAGCAACCATGCAGTGAACCCGGATTCGGTTGGCGATCCATATCGCCCTCTCTTCATCAGAAATATCTGGCCAATCGACGGGAATCAATTCCATGTCGACCGTCTCCCCCCTCAGAACAGCGGCCTCGGCTGACCTTAGAGCGACTGGAGGGTGTGAGGTATCTAGAGTGTCGAGCAAACCATCCGCCAAAGTTGGATTCCTGTGTAGGATGAGATCGAATAGAGTGAGGAGAGAATCCATTCTCTGACCTTCGTCCTTCAACTGCATCACTGAATCGACCAAACTCTCGGGCTCAGAGACCTGCCCACCCAAGGTAGCGGCAGCAAGGATGCAGCGAGCCTCTCCTGGAGGGTTTCCACGCTTGCGATGGAGATCAGCGGCTCTGCCCAAATGATCGATGGCAGTGCGTAGGTCGCCTTGGCTTCGCTTCAACTCGGCTAGTTCTAGGTGAAGACCTATGGTCTCCGATGAGAGGTCTGCCTCCTCAGAGCCCTCTCCGGAATTTGGTGAGTCGACAAGCAACATTCCATCATGTGATGTTGCACTCCGAATCAACTCCGCCTTCGACAAAGCGTCAGGATAGGAGCGGTCACCTGCTCGTACCCATTCTTCAATGAGCTTGCCCAACTCGACTTGAATCAGATCTCCTTCGACTCCAGTCGTCAGTACCTCGGAAGAGTCGATGTCGGAAGCTAACTCCCTGACCTTCTCCATCCCCTTCTCCGAGAGTGAATAGGTCGTAACCCTTCGACGCTCACCGACCACCCTCTTGCGCTTCTGCGTCAGAAGACCTTCGTCAAGTAGTTGGGTCAAGGCGCGTGAGACATGTGACTGCGCCATTCCGAGCCTTTGTGTCAAACCTGGTTGGCTGAACCTTCTGGGTACCTCGTATTGGTCAATATGATCCGGCGCGTCTTGGAGAGCGAGGAGTACTCTCTCTCGGTTGGTAATACGCGGGGGCTTTCCCATGGTAGACTCCGCAGGTCGCTGCTGGTTGATGAATGAGCCGCCGTGGCGGCCGTATTCATCTCTGGTACTGGCTCCAATCATCGTCCGCCGACCAAGCTCCAGATGGAGCGAACTGCTTTGTGGCTGGCAGCGGTGCGTTAGAGCGGCGGGTTCTGTTGCTAACTGCTACGCCAACCGATGCAAGCGCCACCATCGCAACTCCGCCAATCAAAGCAAGACGGATGATCATCAAAGATAGGACTGTAGTCGCACCGTAAACGGTGGGCTCGCCGAATGACTGTGTATCAAGAATCATTACATCGCTGGAGAACTCCGGGTCATGGTAGACCGACTCGCCAAGAACATAATTGTAGCCTCCTACCATCCTAACTCCTGCCCAGATACCTTGCTTGCCTTCGACATCTATGGGTAAGACTGGTCGGACGCCGTGAACCTGGAACAGAACCTCGGTTTCTACACCATCGAC
>CAXFCF010000318.1:0-1920 GCA_964000875.1 uncultured Candidatus Poseidoniales archaeon | reverse complement strand
AAATTGTCATCCGGAAGGGAGACGATGGTTCACACGGCTAGCGAGACAGCTTTCGTGACTTTCTGGGTGCTGATTGCTTACTTTGTCTTCGAGTTCGGAATGATGGCAGTCGGCATGAACGAGCAAGACCTCGCTACTTACGGCCAGGGTGCGTTCGCAGTGATGGTTGCGGCGACCATAGGAGTGATTCCCGGTTGTGGTCCGCAAATCATTACCATTACCGCCTACACAGAGAGGATTATTTCGTTCCCGGCTCTGGTTGCAAACGCCATTTCGCAAGACGGGGACGCGCTATTTCCGCTGCTGGTGAGGCATAAGCGAGCATCGCTGTGGGCGACCTTGCACACGACGCTTCCCGCAATCTTGACCGGCTTGGTTTTGCTCGCTTTGGGTGTTCAGATTCCGTAGGTCTCTTCGAACCATGTTGCGAGTTTCGGTAGATCATCCTCAGTATCTAGGTTCAGATGTAGGAACTCATCTTCTACGTCTATCCTTTGGGGTGATAACAAGTCACGTAGTGGTTGGTCGGCATCTCCTTTCATCACTCTCTCGACATCTGAGCCGACCAGTAGTAGAGGGTGTCCACCACGTCCTTCGCTACTCGGGCAACTTGACACGCTCTGTTCAAGCAATTGAGTTAGCGTGGAGTTAGAGAAACCGGGTCTGTCGACAGGGCAAACGAGGATTCTGGCCTCCTTCCCCTTAATACCATCCAATATCGCTGAGATTCCCATTTGCAGCGTTCTTGTCCTGCCTGCATCTGGATCAGGGTTGAGGACGATTCGCCTGCTTGTGAGAGCTACCATAACATCGACCATCAGTTCTTGTCGTGTCACGATTACTGATTCGATGTCGTGTGCCTCCAATCTCTCCACCAAGTGAGCGATGAGAGGGACTTTCTCGTTACCGAGAGGAACCATCGCTTTCGGTTGCCCTAGTCGACTGCTTCCGCCAGCGGCGAGGACTACAGCGTAGTTTTTGGGCATGGTTTTCGTTCTCTCCCGCCGGCATTTTTGCTTATGCAGTAGAATCAGAGTCCACGAGTCATTTCGCGGCCAATGATCATCCTTTGAACCTCACTGGATCCCTCGTAAATCTGCATCACCTTGGCCGCTCGCATCAGCCTTGCGACCGGATACTCCTCAGTGTATCCATAGCCTCCGAAGATCTGTACTGCTTCAATTGCAGCTTGCATGCACATGTCTGCGGCGAATCTCTTGGCGTGGGCTGCAGCCTCGGTGTTCGGTTGACCTTGGTCGGCGAGCCAAGCGGCCTTCCATACAAGCATCCTGGCCGCTTCGATGTTGGTCTTCATGTCAGCCAACTTCGACATAATCATCTGATGTTGGTGGAGTTTCCTGCCGAAAGTCTCTCGTTCGTTGGCGTAATCAAGCGAGTACTCGTAGGCGGCACGTGCCAAGCCGACAGCGTGGGCTGCAACATTGGGGCGTGATAGATCAAAAGCGACCATTGCGTTGAACCAGCCATTGCCTTCGATTCCACCTACCAGATTCTCGACTGGAACTTTGACATCGTCGAAGTTTACCGAGCGGGTGTCGGAGCATCTCTGACCCATGACATCCTCTTTCTTGCCGAGGCTGACACCTTCCCATCCTGATTCAACGATGAACCCGGACATCCCCTTGTATCCTGCCTCCTTGTCAGTATAGGCGAGGACGAAGAACCAGTCAGCGTGTCCAGCACCGGTGATGAACATCTTCGTACCGTTCAGGACATAGTGGTCCCCTTCTTTCACGGCAGTAGTCTTGATTCCCTGCACATCGCTACCTGCCACAGGTTCTGTGACACAGTAGGAACACAATGCTCCTTCTTCCACCAGCATGCCGAGATACTTGCGCTTCTGCTCATCGGTTCCTCCGGTGATAATCGGTGCAGCGGTCAGTCCATTGGCGTAGGCTG
>CAXFCF010000317.1:0-1922 GCA_964000875.1 uncultured Candidatus Poseidoniales archaeon | reverse complement strand
ATCATACCACTTGTAGCTAAGACGATGCAAGGTTTAGGGTCGAGAATAATCGACTCTCTCTGATCCCTACTTTCAACACGCTTGAACCAAGGAGATGAAAACGGATTTGAATCATCATCCTTCAGAACCGCAGATTTTAGATCGTTGTTTAGGGCATTAGGGTGCATCGAATGAATCGCAGTAGCCTCTTGAATCATCCCATCTAACCAAACTGTCACGGGCTCGCACTTTCCTGATTTGAATAGCTGATCGATTGCTATCATCAATTCCTGACTTCTACCTACGGCGAACACCGGGGAAAATATCTTGCCACCTTTGGCTAGTACCCTCTGTACCAGATCCTGTAACTCCTGTGTCGCTTCCACTCTTGAAGGCTGGAAAGAATTAGGACCACCATAGGTCGATTCCATCACCAGTGTCTCAACCCTTGGGAATCTGACATGAGCAGCATCGTAGAGCCACGACTTCTCGTACTTGATGTCACCACTGAACACGATGTTGTGTAATCCATCTCCCACATGCATGTGAATTGAAGATGAGCCTAGGATGTGGCCTGCGTTGTACATGGTCATCTTGATGTCTGGAGCAATGTCCGTGGTTTGATCCCACTCGACCTCGACGACATGCAACATCATCTCCTGGACATCCTCTAAGGTGTATGGAGGCCTCCTACCCTCTGCCTTTGCCACCTTGATGTAGTCAAGTTGCAAAAGGACCATCAAATCCCGGGTTGGCGGAGTACAATAAACAGGTCCACGATAACCGAACTTGAACAGTACAGGGAGCATACCGATATGGTCAACATGGGCATGCGTGATAACCACAGCATCGATCTTGTCTGGAGGCAATAACTCAGGCGCTGAGAAGTAGGGCATAGACTCATCCTCCCTACCAGGTTTAGCGCCACAGTCGACGATAACGCGGCTCTCGTTGGTGGTCACCAAATGCATTGCTCGACCAACCTCCCTGTATGACCCCAGTCCGGTCAAACGAACCCACTTTTCACCGGGTCTCTGAGGGCGGTAGATATTGTTCCCAAATCTGCGAAGTGATTTCTTTCGGTCGTCTGCGTTCTCCATCTTGAAGCGCCTAATGTCATTGACCGTGCGGCTCTCCATGCGAGAAGCACGCACGATTTTGACCTGCCAACCAATCTCGTCCCTCACTTCCTTTAGGTGAACGCCACGCTTGCCAACGCCAGTTGCTGGATCCTTGCATTCAATGGTGCATTCTCCGATTGCTGGGTCGAACCAGATGTTGAGAACCATCGCCTCTGAAGGAATAATCTCCTTGATTGCTTCTCTCGCCTTGTTGATTTCCATAAGTATTGATTCGTGCGGCCTAACGACTATTCTGCGCTTGACCGACTTAGCGATTTCACCTACGAGTCCTCCGCTAAATTTCTCTGGAGTTGGCGTTATTATCGCGATGCTGGCAGCCTCAAGATCAACCTCATAGTTCAACCCACCCGGAACCATCTTGGTGATCTTATCCTTGATTTCTTTGAATGTAAATCTCATTCCGACAACCTCTGAGTTGTTACTCCCGTTGGGTTACCACCCTACCACAATTGGTGTAGTTATGGCAGGCAACCTGCCGGGAAAGTGAAAATCTCAAATCGAGGAAATCAACTTCTGCGTTTGAGCATCTGTAAGGAGTTTGAAGCCTCCTTCTTGGGTGATTACACATAGATCCATGCCGTTACCACTCGCAGCGTCCCTCTGAGCCGAAGCGAGTAGTGCCTTTGCAGCCACCTTGAGAGCCTCGTTCTCGGTCATCCCCTCGCGGAACTGGTCTTCCAACACTCCGTACATGTACGGCGAGCCAGATCCAGTTGCACAGTATACATCTGGGATAGACCCGCCTGCAGAATCAATGCTGTATACGCTCGAACCAGATGTGTCGACGCCAACAATTAGCAG
>CAXFCF010000316.1:0-1929 GCA_964000875.1 uncultured Candidatus Poseidoniales archaeon | reverse complement strand
ATCAGTCGGAGGTCATGCCTCTAGCCATAGCCTTCGAGTTAATCCACACTGCGACCTTGATTCATGATGATGTGTACGACGAGTCCATACAGAGGCGCAATGTTAGCACCATTCATTCCAGCCACGGGCTTGCCCCAGCAATAATCGCGGGCGACTATCTGTTCGTCGAAGGGTTTGGCTTAGGTGGAATGTATGACGAGGCGATAGTTCGTATAATGGCTGATTGTTGCGCTAATATTGCGGCCGGCGAGCTCAAGCAATTGCGTCACATCAACGACTTGGGTACAACTCCCGATGATTACTATTCGATTATCCGCGGGAAGACCGCTGGTCCATTCGAAGCGGGTTGTAGAGGGGCAGCTATAATCGCAGGCTCGCCCGAGATGGCTGATGACCTCGCAAGGTTCGGAGCCGAATTGGGTCTTGCCTTCCAGTTGGTAGACGACCTTCTCGACATAGAGGGGGATGAGCGCATGGGCAAACCGCGCTGCACGGATGTAGTGGAGGGGAAAATGACTCTCCCGCTTATTCACTCCCTGACACTTTCACACGGAGACTCCCGGCGAAGGTTAGCAGAGGTTTTGATCGATTATGAGGAAGCGGACTACGACGAGTTGACTCTTCTCCTCAACAGATCTGATAGCCTTCACTACGCTAGAATACTCACCAACAACCACCTATCTCGCGCCCTCGATATCTTACTAGAATTTGAGGAGAGTGCGACCCGCGATGCCCTTGAATTCCTAACTAGGATGGTGATGGATCGAGATGCCTGAGGCTGAAGATCCCGAACACTTCGAGGTCTTGGTGGTTGGTGGTGGGCCGGGCGGCTCAGCAGCCGCTACACGCCTTGCCGAAGAGGGCGTCGAGGTATGCATGATAGAAAAGCGCCAAGTCGTAGGTAACCCGGCGCAGTGTGGAGAATGTATACCTGGTTGGGGAGAGATGACTGAAGCCTTTCCACTGATGAAGGATGACCCTTGGTTAGAGAGTTACTGGGAGTTCCCAGACCATATCCTCGCTCAGTATCTAGGGTGGATGCGTGTTTTCTCACCAAAAATGAGAGAGTATTCGTTTGAACTCGACTGTTATGGGGCGCATCGGCTGCAGTTTGATGGTCATCTA
The DNA here is from genome assembly GCA_964000875.1 of uncultured Candidatus Poseidoniales archaeon. GTDB lineage: Archaea > Thermoplasmatota > Poseidoniia > Poseidoniales > Thalassarchaeaceae > MGIIb-Q1. The sequence goes on along the minus strand of CAXFCF010000316.1, from coordinate 804 downwards.
GCCGATCGTGCTGTGACGGCTGGAGTCGATCTAAGGATTGGGCACGAGTTGAGAAAGGTGCAGAAGCAACCCAAACTCGACCGCGAGGTTTACCGGACCAATCAGGGTTCTTTCACCGCAGATCATGTCATCGATGCATCAGGTTCGCTCGCACATATAGCGAGACTGAGGGGTACAGGTGAGAGACCCAAGACCCAACTCCCAACCCTATATTGCCAAGTCGAGGGTCATCAGACCGATTCGTTCGACATCTTTCTCGGCAACATAGCTCCGGGTGGGTACGCGTGGATTATACCGAAAGGGGACATAGCTAATGTCGGTATAGGAATCAAGCATTCGAAGATCGACCGTCCACTGAAGCAGTGGTTGGATGGTTTCTGCAACAATCTTGGGCTCACTCCTCTTTCCTATGGTGGCGGTTGGATTCCAATTGGTGGTAAGGTTCGCAAGTGTGTGACTGACAATGTGCTTGCTGTGGGCGATGCCGCAAGTTTGGTCATGCCTTCAAACGGTGGTGGTATCGGGCAAGCGATAGTCTCGGGTAAGATGGCCGCCGATGCGATTCTCGCTAATAGGGAACAGGGAACCTCTCTGGAGATGTATGACGATTCGCTGAACAGGATGATGCGAAAGCAACTGAGAATTAGCACTCGAACCAAAGGTATGTTCTGGCATCTCTGTAGGAACGACTTCATCACAGAGGTGGGGTTGAGGATTCTAGGCACCAACGGCGTAAGGCGGGCTGTAGATTGCAGACGGCCGTTCCTATTCTTGTGACATCGGTTTCGTGGCGATGAATCTCGC
>CAXFCF010000315.1:0-1934 GCA_964000875.1 uncultured Candidatus Poseidoniales archaeon | reverse complement strand
TACGAGGATCTGTGCGCGCAGAGGAAATCGGTCTCCCGATACTAGAATGGGGAGATTTGGAGAAGAATCTTGGTGACTTCAGCCTCAAGACTGATACAGGTAAACTGCACGAAGCCGAGGTCGTAGGAGTAGTTGGACCCAACGCTACTGGAAAGACTACCCTTGCCAAGATATTCGCAGGTGAGTTGGAGATGGACGGCGGTTGGTGTACTATGGAAGCCGCTGTATCCTACAAGCCACAACACATCACTGCTGAATTCCCTGGCTCAGTCCGTGAATGGCTCGATGCAGAACTTGGATCAAAGTGGCATGTAGGTGAATTCCAAACAAGAGTTGTGAAGCCACTGCAAGTTGACCAGTTGCTTGAGTTAGATGCAAGTCGCCTCTCTGGTGGCGAATTACAGGCTGTTTCAATTGTCATCTGCTTGGGCAAGGAAGCCGATATCTATCTGCTCGACGAGCCTAGCGCACACCTAGATGCAAACGCCAGGATGGAAGCAGCCAAAGCAATACGCCGAACCATGGAAATGAACGAAAAATCAGCACTAGTAATCGACCACGACATCTACTTCATCGATATTGTTAGTGATTCCTTACTTGTATTCGAAGGAGAAGGAGGTAAGGAGGGAATGGCTGTTGGTCCACTACCCCTACGCCAAGGAATGAATCGCTTCCTCGACGGCGTTGGGGTAACTTTCCGCAGAGACCACGACTCCAAAAGGCCAAGAATCAACAAAGATGGCAGTCAGAAGGACAGAGAGCAGAAGTCGAAGGGCGAGTTCTACTACACTTGAGGTGGTTTGATCCCTGCGATAACACCACCTCCAGCTGGCTATCTGGGCAAGAGCAGGAGGAGAATATCCGCTAGTGGACTCGTAACTTGGGAACGTTGTCCACGGCAGTGGCACTTTAGAAGACGCATTGGTATCTCGGACGCTACATCTCCAGAGATGGTCATTGGACTGGTGGTTGAGGATGCACTTTGTGGACATCTAATGGAGCGTCTACCAAAGATAGGAGATAAATTTGAGATACGATCTAACTGGGTCGATTTCAACCGTACCAAGGATGGCTTGGATCCAATTGACGAAGGTGAAGGGGATGAATTCACCGATCTTGAATCACTGCGCCAATGGTGCGATAAGATCGTGTCACTGCTGACCAGCGAGGTTCTCCGCGAACTGAACTCAAGATGGGATGCGAAACCATGGAAGGCGCACGGTCGCTCGATGGATGAAATAGACGAAGAGCGCATCCGACCCCTTCTTGAAGGTGGCATCGAATTACAACTTGAGGAAGTCGTTGCTTGTTTGGAACAGGGAGGGGGGCCTTTACTTGGTAACTTCAGAGATTCGGGCGACCCATTCTCCGTGCCAGCGCCTTGCTGGGAAGAGGAACCTGTCGCACCTGGTGAAGCGGCCAACCGAAATTCGGACGGGTTCTCCGAAGAGGGGGCAGTCACACTTTGGGAGGCATGGGAGGTTACGAGACCATGGGTCAAGGATCCACGTATTGACTCGCCACAACGTCTGTTCCATCCAAAGGGTTGGGCTGCTGGTGAAATGGATTTAGTCCTACGTTGGACGGGAGATACGAGAATCTGTGATGTGAAGTCGAGCGCTGGAACGAGCGGTTACTCTGCAGGTCTCGCCTCGCAGCTTTGGTTCTATCAATGGCTCTGGAATGTTACAAGGGACTCCACTGGCAGAGTCGAAGGTTCTGTGTCCGAAGGAACGGTTACAGCACTAGAGGGCTGGTACCTCAAGGGACCACACAGAAAAGTGGTAGAAGTCATGCCTCCGGGTGAAGAAGCAGTAGAGGCGAAGAGATGGGAAGCAATTCATGAGCAAATGACGCTTAGCGGACTTCATCCCAGCCATCTTGCGCCGGCTGACCCAGCTGTATGGGTTAGCCATGCCCCTGGAGGGAAGGCT
>CAXFCF010000314.1:0-1946 GCA_964000875.1 uncultured Candidatus Poseidoniales archaeon | reverse complement strand
AGGAGAATGTCAGCCATAGCACTCAAGAAGGAACGGGTCTCCGGCCGCAACATGACTCTGCGGCTGGCCATACTCTCCCGCGGCCCCCGTCTATACAGCACCAAGCGTCTGGTCGAGGAAGCGGAGAAGCGGGGGTGCTATGTCGAGGTATTGGATCCAATGAGGCTCAGTATCACGGTTGGTAATGGTCAGACACGGGTCATGAACAAGGGTTGGCCTGTCGATGTTGATGTTGTCCTACCTAGGATTGGATACTCAATCACGCGCCACGGAGTCGCGCTGGTGCGAGAATTCGAACGTGCTGGAATATATGTGGGTAACAGCAGCGAAGGCATCGGAGCTAGTCGAGATAAATTGCATGCGGCTCAGCAGATGTCACGAGCGAGAATACCTGTCCCAACAACCTGTCATGTACGGAACTGGGAGGATGTCGAAAGGGCACTCTACCAAGTTGGTGGAATGCCAATCGTCATCAAAGTCAGTGAAGGTACTCAAGGTAGCGGTGTATTCCTAGCACGTGATGAGGATCGAGCTAGGCAGTTGGTATACGAACTACTAGCCAAGGGACATAGCGTCCTTGTCCAACAGTATGTAGAAGAGAGCCACGGTAAGGATGTGCGCGTTCTCGTAGTCGGTGGAGAAGTAGTGGCCGCAATGCGTCGAAAGGCAAGGGGAAGCGAATTCAGATCAAACTTCCATCTCAATGGAACTGTCGAATCCATCGAATTACCTGATGACTATGCAGAGGTTGCGCGAAGAGCGGCTAGGCTTCTAAACCTCGATATCGCTGGAGTCGATCTTCTAGAGAGTGAAAACGGACCGCTTGTACTCGAAGTCAACTCATCACCCGGACTTGAAGGAATTGAGAGCGCAACCGGGATTAATGTCGCAGGAGCTATCATTGACCACTGTATTGCAAGCCAAGCATTCTCGACCGTCACTCTTGACCAACTACTACGCACCAAGCCCGATCACGGAGTCATCAACATACCAGCATCGCGACATAGGGAACTACTCGGCAAAAACATCGGCGACCTTTTTGCCGAAGGTGAGTGCAAGGTTTTCGCTATCGCACGCGAGGGTATGCATGTCTGGAACCCAGGTTCATCTTTCACTATCAGGGCTGGTGACGAGTTGCTGCTATATGGTGAACTACATGATGTCAGAACCGCTCTAGTTCCGTGGCTTGACCTCTCCGAGGAATACGAACATCTATTCTCTGAGGAGACACCAGAAACTGGCGAATCATACTGAACGGCGATTTACCATTCGCTCCTCTATGGGCTGATAATATAGTGCAGTGCGCGAAGCATTGATTACCTCGACCAAGGCAACCTCGCACCCCTGAGAGGGGATGGGAAACGCGCTGAACATCCAGCGCAAGCGACGGAGTACGAGTGGAAAATGGTGGAGCATGAGGAAGAGGAATCGCTCCGATGGAGCGAAGCTGGCGGGCGTCAGTATCTGCAACGTTTCAGTGACGAACTCGCTGGAGGAAGCATTCGCCTACCATCTCGCTTAGCTAGACTATCCGAACTTCCTGCGTTGAACTGCTATCGCCAACAACTGGATTCTGAAAAGAAGAGTCAACACACTTCACGTGCCTACCAAGTAGCATGCCGCCAACTAATCGCCACACCGCTACCAGGCGAATCAGATTTGGACAAAGAAGATGTTGAGAACATGACGATGTCCGAGGTCGTCAAACACCTCGACCCGAACAACGGTAGACTCGACATATGGTTACAGAATATCTCCTCCTTGCGACCATCAACCATTACCGCACGTCTCGCGGCCGTCTCACACCTCCTCAAGTGGTTGGGACACCAAGTCCCCGATTGGGTCGTTCGACCACAGAAGAGCAAGCGCCTACCGAGAACTTTGACACATGAAGAACTGAAGAAGGTCATCCAAGCTAGTCGCGTCTCGGAGAACCCACTCGCCGA
>CAXFCF010000313.1:0-1952 GCA_964000875.1 uncultured Candidatus Poseidoniales archaeon | reverse complement strand
TCTCGACAACTACGCATCTATGCTTAACGGAAGTTGGCCCCTGCTCATCGATGAATCGAAGGGAGAGGTAGCTACGCAATACCCAACCGGGATATCGGACGGAGTCATAATCGTCGACTCGGCAGGATTCATCTCAACGGTCGGATCAGGTTCGATGTCAGCAACCCAGATTGTCAATGCCGTCGATAATAGCCGCAAGGGTTCCGGACAGTCAATGTTCGATATACTCGCACTAGTTGTACCGACCGCTCTTCTATTGCCACTTGTTGTACTCGCTCTACCACGCAAGAAGACCGAGGTTCCCGAGACCGCACTACCACCGGGAGCAGGTCTTGGAGGAACCATAGGTGCAGCAGGTTTCGGATTCCTAACTTGGGCACTACCTTTGGCTGTACTCTCCCCCATGTTGGGTGGCTTCTGGTCAATCGTTGAATTGGGTCTTATGGCTTGGTTGACGTGGCAAGGACTCTCACTGGCAATACATGGCGAGGTACACGAGATTGCTTTCCTATCACGCAAGTTGTACGGACGCATGTCGGAGGGCTATCAGGACTGGCGTGAAGAGTCTGACTTCACGCGTGATGTGATGCTTGGCCACTGGGTAGGATGGATCTCGTGGCTTGCTCACCCAATGATGATCCCACAAGGTGTTGGAGCCCTCGCTTCAGTCTCTCTTACCGGGCTACTGCTCGCTGGACCAGCATTGGTGGCATACGCACTTGTGGCTGGCTTGGCTGTACTTATTGTAAGAGTAATAGCGACCATTGCTGGACCCTTCTCTAGGTTGGCTGGTCTACTGGGTGAGAAGGAAACTCCACGATTATGGGGATTCATGCTGATAGGTTTCGCAGCGTGGTGGTTCGTCTGGCTTCTGACCGGACCCATACGCAACATGATTGTACTCTAATCTCAGAGTTCCGAGACGAGGTCTCTCAAAACTGCAAGCGGATCTGCAGCCTTCGTCACACCACTTGCAAGCAAGACACCCTCGGTGCCCAACTTGGCCGCTGCGGCGACATCTTTGCCATCCTTCACCCCTGCACCGCACAGCACTCGTACCTGTGGAGCAACCTCCTTGACAGCTGCAGCGGTTTCCGAAACGATGGCCGGATCGGCAGTGGTAACCGATATGTCTCCTCCGATTAATTCCGGAGGTTCAACTGCAACCATAGTTGGGCCGAGAGCAGCCAATGCACGCGCCTCCTCAACATCAGCGGCGCACGCACACACAGGGAATGTGTCAGGCAGTTGTGAAAGTAATTCATCGACATGGGAGTGTTCGACCTTGTGCTCAGCGTGATTGATGATGGTGCCACTAGCTCCTCTTTCAATTGCCGTAGAAGGGTGTAGCCAACCGGTGTTGGAGCCGAAACTGACCGGATCCAAGTGCTGTGACCAAACCTGGAGATTGGGTGCTGCCGCACATACGGCGGAGAGATCGAAAGCGGATACAACAGCCACAAACTCGGCAACATCTGTCTCGGACGCAACTTGGTTCATCGCCTTGGCCAGTGCAACGGCGGCTTCGCCGTGTGCAGATTCGTAGGTCTTGAAGTTGACAACGATAAGTGGCTTCATCGCTCGTCGCCACCTGCTACGGATTGTTGAACCTGCCGAATCAAGCGGCTGGATAGGTACCGCCAACTTGTTGGTGTCCTGCAGGTACCTGAGAACAGTAGTCAACAACGACTCCCTCGAGGATTGCACCTTCACCGATAATTGCACCCTCTCCTACAAGGCACTCTTTCACAATTGCATCACTGCATATCTTAGCATAATCGAGAATCGCGGAATCAACAACCTCTGCACCCTCTTCGACAGCACAGAGAGAACCAATGGCGGAAGATTTGACTGAACCCTCGTTAGTAGCCCCATCACCCATCCATGAATCACCCTCACTGTTGCCTGATGACCAGCGACTCCCCTCAAGACAGACCCGCATCCCTTCGATC
>CAXFCF010000312.1:0-1955 GCA_964000875.1 uncultured Candidatus Poseidoniales archaeon | reverse complement strand
CACGAAGTTCAGCAGAGATTGTCGCTTCAATCTCATCGGTAGCATCTCCACCTTGTGTAGCAATATCCAGCGCCTCAAGCATCTTGTTCACTGTATTTTCAACAGACTCAGCATGTGCATAGAATAGTTCGAGTGGGGTAGATGCCTTTTCATCATCAACACCCACCTCTCCAAGTGCTTCCTCGACATGAATCGGTCCACCTCTTGTACGATACATCACACCACCTACGATGACAAAAGAGATGGGTATCACGACTAACAACATCAATGGGTCACTACCTGTAAAAACATACAACACAATGGCGCCAAATCCAGCGGCAGGTAAGCTGACAACCCAGCTCGTGAAGATCTTACCGAATACTCGGAAATTAACTGCTTTCGTGCCACCTGCTAGTCCTACACCAACGACTGCACCCACCAGGGTATGAGTGGTTGAAACTGGAACGGCAAGGAAAGGCATCGAAAATATCAGAATGGTTGTAGCAGCACCGAACTCTGCCGCGAAACCACGGGTTGGAGTGATATCGGTGATTTTCTTACCAACTGTCTCCATCACTCGCCAGCCCCACGTCAAGACGCCTACTGCGATTCCTGCACTACCAAGGAGAATCAGCCAAGTCGGAATCTCAGCCTTGGCAGCGAGCTCACCACCGCTGCTCAATACCTGATACACTGCAGCCATCGGGCCGATCGCATTCGAACGGTCATTGGCCCCATGGGCAAAGGCAACATAGGCTGCTGTGATGATCTGTAACCAGACAAAAACGCGCTCGACGCCCGTGAATCCAACCCGCTCTTCTTTGATGTCGATTTTCTTCAGCACAAAATAGAGAATCAAGGAGGCGATAATTGCCAGAGTAAGGGCAAGTAGCAACGAGTTGACAGGGAACCAAGCATTCTCTGCAACTGGATTCCATGTTCCATTTTCTTTGACAGGTAACCAGTCATACTTATTGTCAATCCATCCGTTGCTCTGAGCTCTTCCAAAAAAGCCCTTCAGGGCCTTGAACTGCAGCGCTAGTCCGAGAACGAAGAATGTAGGTAAGGCGAGGATAGGAGCAAGCCACTGTGCCCTCTCGGTTGGTTCAGGGGCATCGAGTACCGAAGCACGAACAATAGTGAATGTGAAGAAGGCAAGTAAGCCTCCAATCAATGGCGATGCAACCCACGAAATCGCTACCTTACGCACAACTCCCCAGTCGATCAATGAAGTTGAATGTTGAATCTCCAGAATCAGGCCCACACCGATGATGCCGCCGATGATTGAATGCGTCGTTGACACAGGAAGTCCGAATCTTGTAGCTATGGTCAGCCAAACTGCTGCTGCCATCATGGCGGCTATGAATCCGAACATCAGATCATTTGCAAATTCCAAGGTGGTTGTATCGAAGTCAACAGAGAGGATTCCTTTGCGAACTGTATCGGTAACTGCATCTCCTGCGAGAAATGCGCCTGCAAACTCAAAGACCGCTGCCAGAATCACCGCCTGCTTCAATGTCAGTGCCCGTGATCCAACCGATGTCCCCATCGCGTTAGCAACATCATTCGCACCTATGTTCCAAGCCATATAGATACATACAGCTAATGAAAGCAACAAGATGATGAGGAAAATAGCGTCCACGCATCTCGGTAAGGATTAGAATATACTACGGGGATGGATGAAGAATATATTTTCAATATATATTTTGAAACCTAAGATATTGATTATATTGATTCATGAAGGAACGATATCGAAGAGGGTACAACGAACCTTGATGAACGAACCACTTCAGCCCCAACCAATGGCTGAAGGCACTCGTCTCCCGATGGCCAGAGGGTTCGGTAAGACGGAGCGAATCGATCAGTGGTGGAAAGCACCACTGCTCACATTTCTTTTCCTAGCTACGGCCATCGCATATGCGACATGGCGCGGATTCATGGAGGCGGATTTCTGGATCTTCTCTGATTTCGGGCTC
>CAXFCF010000311.1:0-1961 GCA_964000875.1 uncultured Candidatus Poseidoniales archaeon | reverse complement strand
GGCTCACGATGAACCGAACATGCGTGGTTGGAGCCTCGTCGTCACGGCCATGCTGACTTTATTGGCTATCACCCCCATCATCCAAGCCGTGGAATCGATAGGTGAACCCTCGTATACCAACGGTGATGAGTTCGTCTATGTAGGGCACACTGCAGCCCTACTGAACGACCTAAACGAACAGTGGAAGGACGAGGAAGGATTCGAAGGAGTGACCATAGACGAGGTCGAGGAGTTCACTGTAACTCAGCGTGGTTCCGAGTCCTGTAACATACTGGACTGGAGTGGTGATTGCACTAAGGCGATTATCGAGCACACAGTCAACATGACTGTGTCGTGGGAAAATGGATCGACCAACTACGATAATGACTCCCTGCAGATGTCAGTCATCTACGAAGCAACCCACTGGAAGAGTCGCGGCACCCCTGGATGGGAGAAACTCGACTCTTCAACCAAAACAACCACCATTTTCTCCGGAGGTGGAGAGGACAACCTCTTGGAACACGAACTCAATGTCGTCCAACTCACTAAGCGCGTCGGAGATTTCCCCGCTACTGTACGAGTCGGTGAGGCTTGGGATGTGGAAGAGCGGAGTGAATCGACAGGCGTCGAACGAAATCGCGAGAATCGCGGAGTTTGGACAGAGGCGCAATTCAACTACTCCGAAGTCACTCAAGTTAGTTACAAAGTGATTGGAGAAGGAGTGATCCTATACGGGATTGCCAACGAGAAGACGCACGATGTTTTGAGTGTCGAACGCGTCGATTTAGGGAACAATGTTACCACTATCGACCACTTTGTTGAGTCAGGCTATCTCGCCAAGACCGAAACTTGGCAGAACGGCACCCTGACCCTTTCCGCAACTCTAACCGAACATCGCTACTATGTCAACGAACCTCATGATGTGTCTACGAGTTCGAACTGGATCATTCCAACCATGTTGATTTGTCTGTTGTTCGTTGGGTTGATTGCTGCTGGTGCAGGATATGCGGCAGTCAATACCGCAGCGAAGACTCGAGTCGAGACGCATGAAGAGCCATGATGGCCGATGCCTGCGCTGACCAAACTCCCGCCTCCGCTCGCAACAGTCCACCGATTGCACTTCCTTCCAAGGTCATGGTAGAGACTCCCACTGCTTGCTCGGAGTGGAAGTAAGCCACGAAACCGTGCGTCCCCCAATCATCTGCGGTAGGGGTGTCATCCATGGCGTTACCAACTCCCAAGCGAAGGAAGGCGGAACCATTCGAATCAGTGGTGAATGTGTGGCGACCTGCACTAGTGTAGAGGAATCCCGATTCCCCTGATACCGGAGAACCATCCTCACCGGTCACATTCACCCAGACATCGACCTCGGCGTTCAAAGGTGATTCGTCGGGCTCCATCTCCACCATGACATCAAATCCAGAGGAGCTGGGTTGGTACAATGACAGATTCATCGTTGCGTTGACACCGCCCAAAGCTATGTCGTCCGTCCATCGTGAAGCAAAATTGGACACTGATTGGCACCAAATGCGCTCCTCCTCAGGTTCACCTGCTGAATCATACATCCAATAGGAGGTAGAGTTGTCACACCCCTGGAACGAATCGTCGACCCTAGTATGTGTTTCAAACGACCACTCCTGGTCAAGGTACTGGGGTTCGTCCAGCAGCTGACCAACGGTGCTCGAACCAGTGGTGTTGATTGTCAAGTTGGTCACTTGGTTCCAGGATTCGTTCTCGGTAGCGGGGAAGTCATAGAACTCTAATGGAGGTGAGTAGACGCCATTATCGGTGAAATCAGCAACATCAACCCTCTCCTCTACAAAAGCAATCACGGCCACGAACTCCATGACTAGATTCTTGTCGAACTCGACCAACGCCAAGTCACCTACCCTGTGGTACTCGACCAGAGTCATTCTCGCTTCCAGGGTACCGTCAACCGTCCCAATGATAGGCGCCGGAAAGTCTCGCCCTGCACCTACTAC
>CAXFCF010000310.1:0-1964 GCA_964000875.1 uncultured Candidatus Poseidoniales archaeon | reverse complement strand
AATCGATGCATGAATTCTGCATGTCTACCCCTCCTCTTGCTAGCCTATTTGATGAAGATCATCTGATTGCAGAAGTATTCGATGGTGATGCGTCCATCGAAATATCAGAACAGGTCGCCATTTCACCCATCAAAGTACCACACAGGGACGAGTTCTCCGACACGCATGGATTCGTCATCAAAGGACCAAAACGGAGACTCCTCTACTTGACTGACCATGATTCTTGGGATGAAACTCTAGGCTTCCACGAAGCCGATGACATCAGGAGTTGGCTCCGCTCGATGCGTATCGACATCGCTTTGGTCGACGGTACTTTTTGGTCGGAAGAAGAATTAGGTGGAAAGGCTACAGAAATCGGCCACCCTACAGTCCAGGACACTCTAGAAAGATTAGGTGAAAGAAGACATGATGACCCACGGATAGTGTTCATCCATCTCAACCACACCAACCCGCTTCTCGAAGACGCAGGCTCAGAACAGGCCAAGGTGAGATCCATGGGCTGGGAAGTAGGGCGACGAACAATGTCGTTTGAACTGTGAAAAACCATCTACGAAAAGGTGGATAAGCGACATTGCAGGCGGAGCATGTATGGAGATGCGCGGCAAGGTCAGCAGCGGCTTGGGTCGCGCTCACATGTTCATGGCGCAACAGCACTACCAAGAGCAGTTCAAGGCAATCCTCGGTGTAACTGCATGGCCGGGAACTCTGAACCTCGAAGTAGAGGGAGATTCGTTGGTATCCTACTCTGCACTAAGGGAACTAGTGGGAATAGGCAATGCAACCATCTCAACTGAAATGGCTGAAGTGGTGGCTGCGGTCGATGTCTCCTTTTTGGAGCCACTCAGAATCGTCGGGTTTGAGCGTGAAGGGCGTTCATTCGGAGGAGCGACTGCATTCGTCGCAAACCTCCGCCTAGCGGACGGCGAGTATTCGGCCCCATGTGCAATATTGATTCCTGATTTGACTCGACACACCGATGTTGTCGAGGTTATTGCAGCCGCCTTCCTACGTGAGGAGTTCAACCTTCAAGACGGCGACGAGATGGTTATCTCTACTGCATGAGAGAGACCCAATGCCTGAGCAAAAGCAACTTCTGTTCCAACACGGCCGTCGATTGCCAAAGTGCTAGGTTCCTCTTGTTCAAACCGACAGGTGGAGGCGTCAGGTTCTCAAACGGATCATAGGATATCTTCAACCCCTTCATTCCATGGTCGATATCCCATAGAGTCAACCAACGGGAACTTGCCAAACCAGGTAACTCGGGCATCATGCCCTCCCTCAACGCAGCACTGACACGTATAGGGTGTTCCAAATCCTTACACATCTGTAGAATGCTAAACGCTATTCTCCGAACTTGGTTCCAAAGGAAAGATTCTGCTTCAATCTCAAATCCAACTATACGGCCATCAATGAACCATGGTTCACAGCGTTCGATAGAGCGAAACGGAAACCTCCTATCCTCCATCCTACAGAAACCTGTGAAATCATGTGCCCCCTCAAAGACTGCTAGGAACTCCCTGAAAGAATCCTCGTCAACTTGTTCAGGCCAGCCCTTCATCGCCTCCATTCTGTAGCGATAGGTTCGTGATTTAGCAATCCTTGGATTCCATCCAAGCTCAACCTCCATGGCTCCCATGACTACCATATCTGAAATTCGATCATTGAGAACAGTCGCAAGAGTTTCTCCCCCTATGGCCGACCATGTATTCTCTTTGATATCGACTACCCCCACATTTACCCTAGCCGTAACACCGGCATCGGTTCTGCTCGACATGCGGAGCTTCGGGTCTAAACCCGCTACTTTGGCATCCCTTAGTGCAGCCTCAAGATCACCTTGGACTGTTCTAACATCGGGTTGTACTTGACTACCGTGGAACTCGTCACCAAGATATCCTACGACTATCGCGACTGACACCATCTCGACCATATGCCTCACTCGTTAGAGAGGGTCTCAATGGCACTCT
>CAXFCF010000309.1:0-1965 GCA_964000875.1 uncultured Candidatus Poseidoniales archaeon | reverse complement strand
CTGCACCCTCTGAGGAAGTAGGAGTACCTATTCCGCCCTGTGCACCAGGAGATGACTCCTCATGTGAAGTTGGAATGAACCAAGACAACATGTCCGTGCCGAAACCATTCTCACTTCTCGATGTTAAGGTCACCATGCACTGGGATCATGCTGAGGATGCTTGGATAGGCGTGGTAGACGCCGAGGCTGTAGATTGGGAGAAGTGCGAACCGGACGACCAAGGGCTGACAGGTTGCACTGCAGACGACTTCGAATTCGTTGCTGGAGGGCCTAATTCTAACGATGAGTTAGAGTGGAGGCTTGACCCAGGCGACACTCGCTTCGTAACCGCTGGGAGATCCGGCACCCTATCCCTTGAAACAAACATCGTCACCTACTCCTACAATGTTGGACTGGGTACTCTTCCAATGGTTCTACTAGCCGGCGCAGGCATTGGTCTCTGCCTAGCGGGGGCGCAGATGGCCTTTCCAATGAAGTTCGGAAAGAAGGACCAAGACTGAGCGCGTCGTTGAAGAACCCTATCCATCTCGGCGAAAGTGAGGGAAACAAATGGTCGACATGGTCTGCAGCGGGTGTGGAGTCAAGTTGCCTGTAGAAGGACTGGAGCGTTCACGCTACGGTCACGATGTATGGTGCGTTCGTTGTGGTAAGGTGACCAACACCAATTCATGATTATTCTTCGATATCTGATCTGTGCCATCCATCAGGCAAAATCAGTGGGTCGCCGATGTCATCAGCGCCAATCCTTTGAACCAAATCTTCCTTGAGAGCATCGAGACCGAACCCTTCGAGTGCCGATATACAAAGGTGGCCTGAAACTGGGTTGATTCCGGTATCGATACCCAAGAGGTCAGCCTTTCCGTCTACCACTAGAAGAGGCGTTTGAGGAAGCAAGGTTGCGACTTCCTTGAGCAGGTTCTCCTGCGCCTCCATGCTGGTACCACCATGCTCGGCGACATCGAGAAGGAAAAGACAGACATCACCTATGTGCTCTAGTGCTGCAATCGCTTGCAACTCAATGTCGTTCCTCTCCTCCATAGGTCGGTCAAGCAAACCTGGTGTGTCGACCATCTGGTAGCGGCGCCTCCTCTCGGTGAAGTGCCCCACATGCAACTGTTGGGTGGTGAAAGGATAACTTGCAACATCCGGCTCATTGCTGGACAAAGCGCCAATAAGTGCAGACTTGCCCACATTGGGCGCACCAGCTACAACGATGCAAGGCTCGTTTGAATCAATTGAAGGTAGACGGCGAAGAACATCACGAGCCTCATTCAACCAACTGAGTGATGGTGACACCTGATCAACTACTGATGAGATTCTCCCGTATGCCTCCCTACGGCGGGAGTGCATACCGTCGATGTTGATCATTCTCTCAAGCTGCTTGACATACTTCTTGCCGATGACCATGCATTGATCCGCCGCCCACTGAATCGTCCCCAAATGATGCTTGTAGGCGTCGATTCCGACCGCTGCGTCAATCAAAGCACGGTCAAACTCGGACTGTTGGTCGAGACTGGGCCACTTCGACACATATCCCTTCAAAGTGGCATCGATGACATCGCAAGCAGACTGAATCATTCTGACCATTTGCTTACGGGTTCTGAACATCCTGTCGCTGTCCTCCACCATGTCCTTCGCCTTGGTCGCCCTCCTGAACGCCTTGTCAAGCACCTCGTCAGAGGTAAGGACGGTCGGTAACTTGCGCCAAACGACTACGGACATCTGTTCCCCCGGTTTGGCCGGCTCGCCCATCCCTCTTCAATGGACGGGGCGCTCCAAGCATTGCTGGAAAACGAATGACATGCTTTTCAAGGTCGATTGCACACGCTCCCCTGAGGCGAAGACCATGGCGGCACGAGACAACAGAAAGGGCGGCAAGGCAGGAGACCTGCCTGACTGGGCATTACCACTATGGAAAGAAATGGGTAAACCGGATTTTGATGACAATAAAGACATCTACTCAGG
>CAXFCF010000308.1:0-1966 GCA_964000875.1 uncultured Candidatus Poseidoniales archaeon | reverse complement strand
TCAGTAGTCCTTCGGTCGATGACCAACTATCAACGATTCCCGTGGATTCACTCCATGTAGCTCCCATGATGCTTGCGAAGGTGGTGGATAAGAACCAGACTAGCAGGGTTACCCTAATCGTAGACTGAGGATGCATGACGATTCGTGTGTCGATGAGTGAAAGAAGGTGGGGCTCGCCCTCCTTGAGGCTGGCTCTCCAACCGAGTGGCCTCAGCCCCTCGTCCAATTCGGTCAAAGATTCTACGAGATCCTCGCCACGTTGCTTAACCTCCCATGTAGGATAAGTCCCATAATGATCCGAAATGATGTCAAAATGGCGTGTTATCGCGTTTTCAAGGAACTCACGCAGACCCCAGCTCTCCTTCTGTAGGGAGAGTGGTTGCAGAGGCGCTTCTTCGTCAGCCATCCGGGTTCCCTCGCCTTCGGCGAGTCATGGTCGCATATCAATCCTTGAGCAGCCATAAGTCGTGAACAAAGCGTGAGATTACTTGTTCTTGAATCGCTTCAATCGGAAGGTCTCTTCTCGCTCCATTTCCTCAAGACGCAGTTGAATGAAGGTCTGAGCCTCTTGCATCTCAGGGATGACCTTGAACTCAAGTGCATTCACTCTACGCTTAGTGGCTTCAATCTCAACGAGCAAGCGCTTCAGCGTCGACTCCATCTCAGCGGCCTTGACTATTCTCTCAATTAGCAGCGCATATGCCTCCGCTGCTTCATCCAAGTAGGGAGAACCACCAATCAATCCGAGACCACGCTCTTCGAGTGACTGGGAGAGGTTTCGACCCTCGACCTTAGGAACCACGACACCCATGATATTGTTTCGAGATACCTCTACCTCTGGGTGCTGAGCAATGGCGATTGCCGCACTCTTGACAGTCAGACCTCCCTCGATGGAGCTAGCTAGATTGATTGCCTTCTTCGCCTCGACGAAAGTTACGACCAACTGTTCCTTGGCCTCAATCATCTCAGAGAGAAGAGTTCTGAACTCGTGGAACAAGCCGTCACGCTTCAACTTCAACAGATTGTACCCGTTCTGGGTCTGCTTGATTCGGCGCTTCAGGTTGATGAGTTCCGACCTGGTTGGTTTGATGTCCAGTGCCATTCATCTCACCTCCTTGTTTGAACTGTGACCTACCGGCCTTACTCCTTCTTGTCAGTTGGGTGGTACTTGTCGATCCACTTCTGATCGAGTCGAACTAGGTACTTCGTGTCGATGTTCTGCATCAGGTTCCAGCATAGATCAAGCGTCTCATCGATACTTCGATCTTCATAGCGGTCCTGCCTCAGGAACTTATCCTCGAACAGGTCGGAGAAGGCAAGCAACTGCTTGTCACGCTCATTCAGAGCGTCCTCACCGACAATCGCTACAAGGCCACGAAGTTCGCGACCCTGCGCGTACGCTGCGTACATCTGGTCAGACACCGACTTGTGATCCTCACGGGTTGTTTCGGCACCTATGGTGCCGCCCATCAACCTCGATAGTGAAGGAAGAACATTGATTGGTGGATAGATACCACTGCCGTGCAGTTCACGGGAAATAACGATCTGACCCTCTGTAATGTAACCGGATAGGTCAGGAATCGGGTGAGTGATATCATCACCAGGCATCGTCAGAATCGGGAACTGCGTAATGCTTCCTTTCTTGCCTTTGACAAGACCTGCACGCTCGTACAGCATGGCTAGGTCAGTGTACATGTAACCGGGGTAACCACGGCGACCGGGTACCTCTTCACGAGCAGCTCCAATTTGACGAAGTGCGTCACAGTAATTCGTGACATCCGTGTAGATGACCAGAACGTGGTAATCGTGCTCGAAAGCGAGGTATTCAGCTGCTGTCAGCGCTAGCCTCGGAGTAATCAATCGCTCGACTGCCGGGTCGTCGGCTAAGTTGACGAATAGAACCGCGTTCTCGAGTGCTCCTGTTCGCTCCAAGTCACTTCGGAAGAAATTGTATTCTTCAGCTGTG
>CAXFCF010000307.1:0-1967 GCA_964000875.1 uncultured Candidatus Poseidoniales archaeon | reverse complement strand
TGGATATTTTTCTGTTACCCAGACTTTGTTCACTCCAAGTCCCTCTAACTCACTCACGAGTCCTTCAACATCGTCCTCCGATCTCCCACCTCTACGCGGGCGCATGCGCGTGACGACCCTTTTGGATCCGTCAGGATCTTCAACGACTTCGTCTAGAATCCACACATGCCTTCCTGCCAAATCTTCAATGGAGGTTTTGCGGGCGTGCCACGCCATCTTCAAATTGCTAGCATCACCTGCCTTCAGGTTGCAGAAGAAGACATACAGAGGGAGCGCCAAGAATACCATGGATCCCCAAACTAGTAGCGCGAGAGCCGGTGGCATCAGTGCAGTCTCTTCTGCGGGCAGAGCATCCCAGTGTGGTAGACAGAGAGCAATGAACATCATCGCCTTAGCATCGGCACCGCCGTGTAGTAGACGAAGATGATAGCAGAGTTCAAAGAACAGTAAGACTGCTCCAATGAGCAGCATATTACCCCATAGGAAGGCAGCGTTGATTTGGGTAGCAGTAGCGCAGTAATCACAACCAACCATCGTACCGAATTCCAACCCATCCATCAGATGGATTCCGTGCTCCTGTGCTCCTGCGACTAAGCCAATGACTGAGAGAGTGTACCACGCGGTAACAATCCAATCTTCGATTGAACCCGCCTTCAAGTCAGTCAAAGTTGGCCTACCAATGACTGAGGTCGACGCATAGGCGACCATCGCCGAGGCGGTTGCCCAGGTCATCCAGTCAGCATCTAGCATCAGAAGTTCGAGGCAAAGTAGGAACAAGGCGGGCTTCGCCCAGCCGATCCACCAGTCGTTCGGCACCCTTCTCACCTTGAGGTCGAGATAGGTCGCACCTGCGATGCACAGAACTAGAGTCAGTAGCCTAGAATATGCGAGTATCTCATCTGGGGTGGGCATGACTCTCGGGTGTCGCTACAGGCAATGGCCATAAATGGGACGCGGTACGGGTGGGTTTGTAGCATGAGTTTGGAGGGTGAGTCCAATGGATATCGAGACAAGACTGGAACAGATTTCCACCATCATCCTGCAGTTGGATGATTCGAAGGTACCGCGCAACATCAGAAAGGGAGCTAAGGACAGCGTCACTAATTGGCTTCTGAACAAGAACAAGGAGCTCGATGTCCGAATTGCCATGACGCAAAACACTCTCGAGGAACTCTACGAAGATCCGAACATACCGATGGAATACGGGGTTCTGATATTGCAAGTAGTCACTGCTTTAGAGCAGGTTCTGAACGAAGTCTAATCACTTTCACTTTCTGCTCCCACTCCTTTGGAAAAGAACTAGGGCCAAAGGCGTTTCATGACAAACATGGTCGCAACGGCTGACAGAAGTTTGGTATTGCCAACGGGTTTGATATCGGCTACCGCCGATGGTAGGATCACGTTCAATCCGTCAACAGGGCGTGAGAATTCTACTTGGTTGCCTGTCCCCGCAACCGTGCTCATGGCGTACATCTGTCCAAAGGACACTCCTTCCCGCCTCGTAGTAGGCGACGCTTCTGGCACCGTTGCGACCTATACACTACCCTTGCTGCATAAGGTCGATGAGTCCAAGGTCAGTAATTCCCCCATAACTGCCTTAGCGCTGCATGAATCATCTGGGGGCTCAAAGTTGCTTGTGGGCGATGAACGAGGCGGAATACATGTCCTTGGAGAAGATATTCCCGGGGGGTGCCTTAGGCTGTTTCAGGTCGGTCGCAAGGTCGACATTATACGTACAGAATGCGAGCAGATCTCGTTGTACATGGGATGGGATTGCGAGATACGCCATTGGAATGGGGACATCAGTTCCCCTCCAAGGAAGCCTCTCACACCCCCTAATCCACCTGTGCGCAGGGTGCGTCAGGAGCGCCTCAGCCTAGGCTCGCTTCCGGCGTGAACCAGTTACAGGTAGGATGTGGCCTTGGCCATTCGGACGGTTTTACTCCGTTAGCCTCTAGGATGGGTGT
>CAXFCF010000306.1:0-1982 GCA_964000875.1 uncultured Candidatus Poseidoniales archaeon | reverse complement strand
TGTGGTGTACCCAAACTCAACGGACCTACCAAGGATGGGCCATTCACTGAACTCCTGAACGACATGCCAAGCTCAGTCAATCCGATGGATTGGTTCCTTGAGGACATGGACAACGATGGGCGCAACAACGGACCCGGTGACTGGGATACCGACGGTGATGGTATGCCTGATGGGTTCGAATACTGCTACGACTCAATCCTTGATGCCGCCAACGCTTCCGACGCCTTTGGTGACGAAGACGAGGATGGACTAAACAACCGAGCCGAGTATGATGTTGCCCGTACATGGGGCGCTACTAACTTCACCAGCCCACTTTCCGCAGATACTGACGAGGATGGAATGCCTGATGGCTGGGAGTCTGATTGGGGACTCCATCCTGTTGACGCAAGCAACGCCTACGAGGATCCTGACATGGATGGATGGGATGCGAATGGCAATGGCAAGGTAACCTACTCCGACCTTACAGGTGTAGCAAGTGTCTACTCTGTTACAGTCGAGCTACTCGAATATGTAGAGGAGAACCAAACCGTAGCTTACGCCAAGGTCTACCTATCAGGTGGCAACGAGGACACCATCCCACTGAAGGCTCCGAGCGCCGGATATGTCTACGACATCCCAGCTCTCGACCTCCTAGAAGGCCCTAGTATCGAGAACGAGGTAACCAGCAGGAACTATGTTTGGATAACAATAGTCGAAGAGGAAGAGATGTTCACCAACCTCGAGGAATACATGGCAAAGGACAGGGACAACGACGGCGAAGCAGAGGGACGCAGCACCGAACCCCTCAACCCAGATACAGATGGTGATGGTCTAATCGATGGTATCGAGGTAGGCGGATGGGAGATTCTTGTCGTAAGTCGAGGGACGCTACATGTCCATGTTACTTCCGACCCAGGACAAGTCGACACAGATGCAGACGGACTCACTGACTTTAGAGAGTTCACAGAGACTTACACCAACGCCTCCAACAAAGACACTGACAGTGATGGATTGGAAGACTATGTCGAATCTGTTGATGGATTCCAGTGGCAAGGTGAGCCGTACTTCACTAACGCTTCGATGTTTGACACAGACATCGACGGATTGGAAGATGGTGAGGAAGTTATTCTCGGAGCTGATGTCTATGTTACCCACGCCAACGACTCAGATTCTGACGATGATGGCCTTAAGGACGGCAACGAAGTACTCTACATCCCTAGACCATGGCAAAACCCAACCAACCCACTTGTCAACGACACCGACCAAGACGGAATGTTGGACGGCTGGGAGATGCAAGTTCAGTCAATCGCAGACAACACCAACACCCACAGCCTGTGGATTTCCACTACCAACTGGCAACCTCCCGGCTGTGACGACCCAGGTTGCACTCGAGGGCCAGGTGGCTGGCTTTGGAACAACTGGATCCAAGGATTCCAATCTCATGGAGATAAGAACAACGACGGTGAGCCTGACCCCAAGTACTTCCTCTGGGACATGAACCTCTCAGGATTCACACTACCGAACAACGGTGGACGATGGGCTCTAGACCCGGCTATGGGTTCCTTGGACGATTCTGACTTCGACATCGACAACGACTCCTTGATGAACGACTTAGAGGGGCCTGACCGATGGAATACTAACCCTGTGAACGATGACACTGACGGCGACCTACTGCCAGATGGCTGGGAGGTCAAATACAGTGCCCAAGCTATCTCGGAGGGACTCGTGGACAACCTGACCCTGCAGAATTTAGGGGCAAGAGGACCAATGGATCCATCGATGGACGACAGTGATCTCGACGGAATCCTTGACAGTGACGAGGATTTCGATAGGGATGGTTTGAACAGAACAGCGCAGCTCAACAAGTTCTGCCCGGGATGGAATGACCCCTCCTCTTCGTTCTGTCACATCGACCCTGCGGATCCGGAAGGAGCGAGGTTCTACGACGACCATGAAAACTTCACTAACTATGAAGAGATGCTCAATGGAACTAACCCTGTGCT
>CAXFCF010000305.1:0-1983 GCA_964000875.1 uncultured Candidatus Poseidoniales archaeon | reverse complement strand
AATGCACCGTTATCCAGAGCGGCATCTACCGCTCTCTCAGTACTACTTCCAAAGCTCGAAATCACATCGGGCTTGCCCCCCAGGCTGAGACTGATGATATCAGAGCCCATCGTCGCCCAACACCACTCGATTGCTTCCGAAACAGCCAACTCAGAACCAGAAGACCCTTCTGAGCCGAGAGCGGCGGCCACTACTAGCTCGACATTTGGTGCCCCACCCAAGAACGAACCATTGGCGACTAGTATACCTGCCATCATAGTACCATGAGATTGAGTCAAATCGTTGTCATGCGGTGAATCTCCACCATCGATGAAGTCCTTGAAAGCAACCAAGTTGGCGTTCTTCAAGTCGGGATGCCCCATCTCTATCCCTGTATCTACAATGCATACCCTTACTCCATCTCCCGTGAGTCCTTCAGATTGTAACTCACGAATCCCGGTGCTCTCGTATGCCCACTCCGAGTCGGGGAGAATCTCTTCAACAAAACCTACCAAAGTGGTGTATCCAATGAGTACCATTACCGAGCACCCAATCACAAACCAGAGACCCCATGGTAGGTACAATGGGGGTCTTCTGGGTTTGATTGCATCCGCATCCTTCCACCCTTGGGGATCTTTCTCAGGTGGCATCCCATACGCCTCGGCAGGGTAGCCAGGAGCGTCCTCATCTACCACGCTCAACATCCGCGGCTCTTCAGGCTCGGGAAGCAACTCAACGCCTTTGAGTCCAGGTATCATGGCACTCCCCTATGAGTCCGGCGTAGCATCCGCTACAAGACTCTTCGGCGATAAGCGTGCGTAGCACGCTTGTGTTCGGTTGTGCCTAGGGTCTCTATCAGAACGGTACCTGACTTGCGAGACCCTCGCGTATTCGGCGGAATCCAAAGAATCCAAACAGGAATACTGCGATGATAATCAGTGGAACCCACGGGTTGACTGTATCTATCGATTGAGTGGATACATGTAGGGAACGAGTCAACTCTTGCTCGGATGCCGAATCAAGGTCTATGCCCAACTCGCTCTGCATTCTGAAGACGAAGTCTTGCTTACCAATGCCGACATCGGTAAGGTCGATGAAGACGATGTACTCTACAGCCTCACCGGCTGGGATGTCCTGTGCTTCGGAAACACTGGATACATCATAGCCACCGATCGAGATGTTGACCTTGATCAACTCTGCCTTGACTAGACCGGTGTTCTCTATCCTTACAATCATCTTGTTGTTCTCTCCAGTAACTGCGTCGTTACCATCGAAGGTACCAGTATCCTCAACGATGAAGTTCAAAACTGGCTTAGCTGCCTGTATTGTGACTTCCATCGGATCGTGAACTGTTCCATCCTCACTCGTTACATTGACGCTCAGAGTGAACGGCTCGCTATCTGCATCCGCAGGCGCCACTACGGTGAATGACCAGATTCTGTTCTCACCGGCACTCCAAGGAGACTCGCTTGGGCCTGTTGCACTCCAACCATCTGGTAGCCACTCGGTATTGATTTCGAACTGAACAATATCTTGGCCATTTCCTGTGTTGGTCAAAGAGAACTCAACGCGCTGCTCGTCACCAGGGAAGACGCCGATTGTATCGACTCCAGGTGAACCAGATACGGTCATCGAGTAAGTCTGTTCGATTCTGACCTTGATTACATACTCACTGAAAGTACCACTTGAATGGGTAGTTCTCAACTTAATCATGTGACCGTCGTCAAGAGAGTATGCGTTACCGATGCTAGCTGGGTCAACCCGCATTCGAATTGAAGCGTTCTGCTCTGAATCAAGACCCATAGTCACTGGCAATTCATCCTGCCAAACCTCGGAACCGTTGGCAGTTCCGTTGTAGAACTCTATTGACCAGAACTCTGCATCCTCTGCATCGAAAACAACGCCCACAGTGTATTCGTCAAATCCTTCGTTACCGTTGTAGGTCAATTCAACTTCGAATTCTATGGTCTCGTATGCGGTCTCATTAGCGACCCTAGCAGTCAC
>CAXFCF010000304.1:0-1986 GCA_964000875.1 uncultured Candidatus Poseidoniales archaeon | reverse complement strand
ATTCCTGCGCTCGACAACGGTACCCCACTGGCAGGAGATCAGGTCGACTTCAGCCTCAGCGCCACATCCGGTTTGGATGGCGCTACACACCACTACAACTTCACCCTAGAACCTGATGAAGAGCATGGAGCGGTCATCGATACTGAAGACTACCAATTGACTATGGATCCCGGTGTGAAACAGAGAGTACCCGTACAGGTTCGGAACATCGGTAACGCAGATGCCGGGCTCGTAGCTCGCATCGTCCCCATTGACCAATATGGAACGCCATACTACTGGTACGAACCCGACTTACTCTACGAGAAGGATGGTTGGGCGGCAGGAGTGTTCTCTGTTCACCACTTGAACGGCAACAGCGGCGGAGGGCTGGGGCCGAACGGAACGGCAACCATCGAGATAGAGATACAACCACCATACTTGACTTCAGGCTCTCACAGAACCCAACTCATGGTATGGAGCGTCGAAGAACCAAATCAGATTGAGACACTAATCATCGATGCGACGATAGAGAGGGTTCGCGGTGGAGAAGTCGAACTAATCGACGGATGTGATGGAGCAGACATACTACCTTTCGAGAATTGTCCGATAGGAGTCAAGGTTTCAAACACCGGGAACTTCGAGGACTCCTTCGAAATTGTCGTAGAAGGTGAGGACTGGATGAGGCTCGACCTCAGCATAAGCGTCCTCGCCCTATCGAATGGTGAAGACAACGAAGGCGAGTCGATGCTCACGGTATGGGTCAACGAGATGACACCTGCATTTTCCTATGGAACAGTCACCGTGATTCTCAAGTTGATTGATGGAGAAGAGTTGGCAAGTGTAAGCACGAATCTCAGGGTCGCACCGCTAGTCGACTGGGAAATCAACGCAGTCGACGCCTCAACCGATTCGCAACAGAATGTTTCGGTTGCCTTCACTTTGAGGAACATCGGAAATGGAAACGACGGTTTACAGATTGGTATGCATGTTGACCACTCTGTACCCTACGCCTTGATACCTCCAGAAAACTCAACGCACGGAGCAGAGGACGGAATGCCTCGTTACTTCGAGATAGATGGCTTGGAACCTGGGAGGAACTTCACCTTCCGCGCATGGATGAACATGCCCGAAACCTCTGAGGCAAACGGCACACTATCCATGACAATCGACATGCAATCAACCCTCAAACCCGAGATAGTGATGACCAACTTGACCCAAATCAACTACTTAGCTAACCAATATCGAGAAGACAGCGAGGAAACCAGTGAAGCGCTACTTACCGTGTTAGAGAGACTGTTGGCATCGATTTGGAACGAATACAACGGGCTCGCATTGACCATACTTGTCACAGTGGTAGGCTCTCTAGGACTCTACCGAGCTGTACTCCATCGCCAGAGAAAGGACGCTGAGTGGCGCGAGTTGCACGGTCTTGACCGAGAAGAAGTAGTGGAGAAACCGAAGGACTGGATGGATAAGTTCTCCAAACGATCCAGTGTGAAAGATGCTGTATCCCAAACCGGAGAAAAGGCACCAACGATTGCAGGTAAGGTGTTCAAGGATATCTTCGCCTCCAAATCAAGGAGAAGCCAACCTAGCAAAGCAGCGCCATCCAAGCAAGTGATGGAAGCTGCAAAGACAGTTCTCACCCATCATGAGTCAAAGATTGAGATGGACATGCTCGACGAATTGGTGCAAGACATCGATAATGAATCAGATAGCCATCCTGCTAACGAGATGCTCCAACCTGAGAATTCGGAGACAGGTCGGACAGTCAGGAAGGAGAAGACGAAAACTGCGCCAAAGGCTGATGAGGGAGTAACTAAGACACCCGCCTCCACTGGTTCAAACAAGGTGAAGACGGACGATTCAGACCTCGACTTCGACCTCTGAGTTGGCAGCATGTGGTTAGTTGGAGTTGATGAGGCTGGTCGTGGACCATGCCTTGGCCCACTCGTCGTTGCGGCACTTGCCATACCGGCGAAAGACTCACCTCACTTAGACGAGATT
>CAXFCF010000303.1:0-1994 GCA_964000875.1 uncultured Candidatus Poseidoniales archaeon | reverse complement strand
GGCAGCAACCGACGACCAAGTCGCCAGGACAATGGCGATCGCTGCCAGATTGGTCTGGTCAAGAACTTCAATGTGTTCGATCCGATTGATGGGTGGAATCCGGTTCACAGGGTTGTTACAAGAACCTTGGACGAGATGTTCAATCTTTCATGGTTGCATGGTTTGAAGACAGGAAGGTTCAGGCCTGTAAACGGCATTGTGAGGAAGTTAGTACCCGGCCTCAAGGGTTCTGTCGACTTCTTTGGTCTCAATTACTACAGCCATTATCTGACAAAGTTCGTCAGACCTACCAAAGTCGAACTTGTTCCGCCAATTCGTCCTTGGCAGGAACGCACAGACTTCAGATACCCTATGTATGCAGAAGGATTGCGTAGAGCGATAGAGTCAGTTAGTGAGTACACTGATGCACCGATTATCATTACTGAGAACGGTGTGGCTGACGATGATGACGACATGCGCCCCGAGCACCTCAAGCGCCACTTACTTGTGATTTCGGAAGCGATATCTGATGGCTTCGATGTTCGCGGTTACTACCACTGGAGCCTGATGGACAACTTTGAGTGGGCGGAGGGTTACGATTTGAGATTTGGACTCTACGAAGTCGACTTCGATACTCAGGTCAGAAATCTTCGAAAAAGCGGCCGGCTATACGCCGAAATTGTGAGCGCCAACTCTTCTTGAGTCGAAGAAGTGGACCGGGCGAGATTTGAACTCGCGGCCTCTACCATGCCAAGGTAGCGATCTTCCAGCTGATCTACCGGCCCTTTGGGCAAGCCGTCCACTTGGCCCCTCTCTTTAAGCCTGACCAGCCGAGGCAGCATCGTGGGACAGCCAGCGCTACCCGATGACCTGCTCGCCAGCCTCGCGTCAGAATTGACGCCCGAGGAAGCACCATTCCTAGCACACTTAGAATCAAGTCTCATTCTTGAATGGATGGATGAGGGTACTGATAGGTTGGGTAATACTCGGTTCGAGATGAATCATCATGAGTTGTTCAAGCGTCGAAGATTAGGAGGTCCCCCTGGTTCAGTAACTATCTCACTTCATCCGATACTCAAGGAAGACGACGCTCTTTTCAGGCACACGCTGATTCACGAACTGTTACACGCGGCCGGCCTTCTAGAACACACTAAGAGACACTCTGAACTTGCTGACCAGATAGCACCTGCTCCGTCTCTTTCCGAATCGCCAGCTCTACGAAGCCTGCGAGAGCAGGTCTTGGGTGCATCCGAAAAGAAGGAATGGAGATGCGCTAAATGCGGAGCTTCTTGGCAGCGAAAGACCGTGAAGCGGCCGAGTCGTTGCCCCAAGTGTGCGACCAGGATCTGAGGCTCATCAATCACCAAGGGCATGTCCTGATTCTAACATAGCGTGTTCGGTTGGCGGTGTGAACCAGCGGTCGGCACTTCCACCTGCCCAGAGGAATAGTCCTGCGCTTATTGCGACGAGTAAAAATCCCACGAGAGCTATTGCCTTGGAGCGACTTACCATGCCCTCAAATGAGGCTAGACACACATTATCATTGGGGCGAGTACGGGGTGTAGGCTTGATGAAGGGGAGGCGCGCCCCGCGGGTCGGGCGTTTAGTGTAGTTGGATATCACCTTGGCCTTCTAAGCCGAGAACACGGGTTCGAATCCTGTAACGCCCGCCAACAAATTGCGATGTTTTGGTGAATATCACCTCCTACGGAGGTTGCTGGTGGCGTCGATGTGCTCATATACGCGGGGTCGGTCGCCGCCTCGTTCACCATGAAGCGAGGTTCCCGTGCTTGGAAGAAGTTGGGTAACCAAAGGTGGAAGTGGCGTAAGAAGAAGTTGCGACGCAGGATGCGTGCAAGGCGCCGACAGCGTCAGTGATTCTCAGACTCTCTTCGTTGCTTTCCAAAGAGTCTACACCGCTCGCTTGAAATAGAGGCGTTGGGTCCTGCGGCCTACCTTTGGGAGTATAGTATAACTTGGCAGTACCGCGGGCTCCAGTTGCACGGGAATGATGA
>CAXFCF010000302.1:0-1995 GCA_964000875.1 uncultured Candidatus Poseidoniales archaeon | reverse complement strand
CAAGAGGATTAACATCACATCCAGTGACCTGCCAACCTCGCTGGGCAGCTGCAATCGCGACTGCCCCAGAACCGACTCCAATTTCCAACATGGTACGCCCAGATCCATCTCCAAGTCTTGCTATGCAAGAGTCGAGTAGAGCCGTATCATCATGTGGTGGATAGACAGTCGGCGGTACCTTGAGAGTCAATACATCCAATCCGACTGGTTGCCACCTTTTGGTGTCCCATTCACGGTGTTGCAAGGCGATCTCGTCGACACCCCCCTCGCCCATGTATCGCGGCCAACCTTTTCATTTTCAACGATTTTGAAGCGAGTGAGTAGGATACCTTTATTCCAAAGTAAGTAGAAGGAGGTTATGGAGCCCCTAGGTATCCACAGTGGCTGAGCGGCCGGCAGAAGCAGCGGACGCCATGCGCTAGGTTTTTGAAGGGACCCTATGTCCGAGGTTAGCCCTTAGCCATGGGCCTGTAGCTTAGATAGGTAGAGCAGCGGGCTTTTAACCCGCTGGCCGCGGGTTCAAATCCCGTCGGGCCCGCTACCTATAACTGAGCCTCAGATTCGTGGCACAGGAGGGCGATTGGGGGGGTCCAAACATGGCGGTAAAATCGTCTACGAAGAAGCGTTTGATGGAATTAGGAATCAAGGAAGAGTTGGCTCACAAACTCGCCGATGATGCGAACATGGACACTGTCAAGAAGATGAGTGTCCAAGATGTGGCTACGAAACTCGGATTGAAGACTGGAGACAATGACTTGGAAACGGTCATGTCGGTTATCAGAGAGCAGAGTGCGTCCAGTAGGTCTCGTGCAGTTCGTCGAATGGAGATGCAATCTAAGGACAAGACTCTTGAGACCAGCATCCCGATGGGAGATACTCGATTCAATGTGCTTAACCACGAGTTGACACCTCACCACGAATTAGTATCAGAGGACAATGAGGCGGATGAACTCTCACCATGGAATCTCATGACTACCAACAACGGTGTTGACAGATTGAGGAAGGAGTTACTCCCGAAGATTCTGATTACAGATCCAGCCATTCAGGCATTGAAGGAAGCAGCCGAGCAGGAAGACCCCGAACTACGAGCCGGATGGCTGAATAACAGGGTTGTCAAGGTAATTCGTCGAAGCCCATCAGCCGGTGTGCATGTAGCATACCGACTTGTCGTGGAGGGCAACTAAGGAGGGATATGATATGAGAGAGATTATTGAGACTTATTTCCGAGAGAGAAGCCTGGTTAACCACCAGATTGCTTCGTACGATGACTGTCTACCCAAGGGTGATGGTCGAAGCTGCAGATTCGAGAACATCCTCAGAAACATCCGAATTGGTACCGACGAGGTCATTGAGGACGATGATGGTGGAGTCATCAAGCTCGATGTACTAGATAACGAAATCACCGTTCGCATGAAGAACCTCACACTTGGGCCTCCAACCATTCGTGAGGCCAATGGTGCCAACAACGAGAACGCAACTCCTCTGGAGTGCCGATTGAGGAAGTTGACCTACTCTTCGCCGATTTTCGTTGATTTTACCATTCACAGGGAAGATCACCCTACTCCAATCAATGAGGACAGGGTTCAGATCGGTAACCTACCAGTGATGGTTCGTTCCGAAAGATGCAACCTGAACGCGGGTCACATTGACCCTAACCGAAACTTGACGCCCCAATCTAGTGATGAGGACAATGAGTACTACACCAACCTTCTCGAAGAGCGTGGTGAAGACCCATGTGATCCAGGTGGTTACTTCATCATCAACGGTACTGAGAGGGTACTCATTTCAATGGAAGACCTAGCCCCCAACAGGGTGACTGTCGAGATTAACAAGCGATACAGCCACAAGACCGAGGTCGCCAAAATCTTCTCTCAGCGAGATGGTGTGAGGAAGCCTTTGACCGTCGAGAAGAGGAAAGACGGTATGCTGATAGTCAAGATTAGTAGTGCAGGCGCTCAGGCGATTCCAGCAGTTCTACTGATGAGTGCTCTAGGA
>CAXFCF010000301.1:0-2024 GCA_964000875.1 uncultured Candidatus Poseidoniales archaeon | reverse complement strand
TGAGAAGGTCGGTGAGTGCTCTCTGTAACTCTCTGTTGCCATTGGTTATTTCTTCCAAAAGATGTTGCTGACTCATGTTCGATTGGCTGGATTGTTGAGCCAACAATCGTTCCAACGCTGCTAATGTATCATCCCATCTCGAATGTCCTTCGCTTGTTTGTGCCTCAAGTTTAGCCAACATTCTCTGCTGAGATCTGATTAGACATTGTGATTCTTCCATTGCTTTACGCTGCGCCTTCAGAGTAGATCTCTGCTTTGTAATCAACTTCCTAGCTTCGGGCGCGCCGACAGTATCCCTTCTCTCGAGTTCTTCTAATGCAGATCGTAGTTGATGATCTCTTTCGATTAACATTAACCTCTGTGTTTCATTCCTCTTCGACAATTCATGGATTTGTTGTTCACCATATGCCAAACGCAGACTTTGTTCCCCAGCTAGAGTTGTTAATCTCCTGCGTTCTCTGAGTATGAATGGGAAGTCTATTGCCATCGCACTGACAAAACCACCCAAGGCCGCGAACTCAATCAGTAGTCCAACAGCAGTAGCAAGCCACCATCCCACCAGGCCACCAACAAACATGGCTCTTAGACGAAGCATCCCAACAATAGGAAGTTCACCGCGTAGTTATTCACGGTTTCCCGTCCAAGTCAGAGTAACGCTCACTTATTCAAGGGAGAACAAATCTTCCGCAACTTCGACGATGTGCTGATTTTGTAGTAACCAATCGATTCCTTCGATTACTTCGTCAGGGTGAATGCCCCTCCCCTCCAAATCGTCTCCTATTTCTTCGAGACTTATTGGTAAGTAACTGTTCGCTGCAGCATCATCCATGATGAGTAAGATTAGTTGTGCTACTATTGCTAACAATGGGTCGTCCCCAGAATCGTCAGGGAGGTAACTCAGCAGCGTAGTTGCTGGATGTTCCTCTTCTTCCGTTTCTTCTTCACCAGCATCGCCTTTTTGTTTAGAGTCAGAAGAGAACACATCAAACAAATTGGTTTGGTGAGGGTCAGACCATCGCACCTCGTCTATCTTGATACCCCGCTTACTCAATCTCTCAGCTAAGGCTTTCACACGGCTTAGTCTCTGCTCAAGCCGCATCTTCTCCTTCCCCAGATTTATCTCGACTAACTTCATTTCCTCTTCGGCCTTTTCCTTCAACCAAGAATCAAGCCTCCAACTAGGATCAAGGCGCAGCATTGTCTCCCATAATTCTCGTACCTCTAAGGGTAGTGAATTAGGGTCAATCTTTGCGCTCTCGTCAGTATCTGAAGGTCCCAATGGCGCCACGCAGAGACTGCCTTTCTTGACGGTTGATGAAGTAATCCCTCCTCCATTGACCAAGAAGTGGAATGGGCGCGTTCATTTAGGTTGAGCATTTGCCGAGAAACATGTCGACCTATCGTCTCACTATCCTCCCCGGTGATGGCACTGGGCCAGAGGTCGTGCGGGAAGCAGAGAGGTTGCTTGATGTTGTAGAGGCATACACCAACCTGAGGTTCGATAAGACAACAATTCCATGTGGTGGTAAGTACTACTTGGAGACAGGCTTGGAATGGCCTGAAGGTTCGTTCGAGAAATGCCGCGACGAATCTGATGCAATACTTCTTGGAGCTATAGGTTGGCCAGGTGCTACTTTACCTAATGGTGATTTGGCGGGGGGGCAAGTGATTCTAGGCCTGAGAAGTGGGCTCAATTTGTACGCTAATGTTCGACCTATCAAGCTCTATGAGGGAGTGAAGCATAAGATTCATGATGAGTTTACTCAAGTTTGGCATCCGTCAAATGTGGACATGCTTGTATTGAGGGAGAACACCGAAGGACTCTATCACAGTCTACTAAGACGTTCAGCACTAAGAGCAGTAGGAGAGGAACCAGATGAGGATCCATCCATGGATTTTGGTGGTCTCGAAGGCGAGGTAGCATGGGATCCAAGGCCAATTTCGAGAACTGGGGTTGAGAGGCTTGTCAAACTTGGATTCGCTTACGCTCAGAGGCGCGGGGGAGCGCCCGGAGATGGTTTGTC
>CAXFCF010000300.1:0-2031 GCA_964000875.1 uncultured Candidatus Poseidoniales archaeon | reverse complement strand
AGAAAGCGACGAGAGATGGGATCCTGAATCATTGTTTGAACCAATCTTGGAGCCAAGTGTGACCACCATTGAGTTGGCAGAGTGGCCAATGCTCGGAGAGAAGGAAGATCGGGTTCATGCTCTGTGCTTGACATACGAATCAGTGTTTGCCACCCCTTGAGAGCTGACTCGTCTTGTTGAAGTCCCATGAGTGCATCTACCCATTCATCACCGATAACTGACCTTCGCTCAAGTGAGGAAAACCCAGCAATCATCCCAGTGTAATCGTCAACCAACGAGGTGGGCATGGATTCAAGTAAATGATTTGCGAGATTTGTTGCCAACTCATCGGATACCCAAGGTGAATGCGTGACCAACACTTGTGCCAACCAAAGAAGACCCTCTTCACTTCCTGTAGTTGTCCTCGACCTCAACCTAATCGCCAAGTCTGGATCAGAGCGCAACTGGCTTGCCATGTAGTCGCCCGCAGCCTTCCTCCAGCTTCTTGGAGAATGCGCAGCGAGAGAAGGTAATTCCTCTACTGGAACCTGTTCAGGTAGTAGGAGATGAACCCAACCCTCATCCAATTCTCCCCCTCTACGATTCCAATAGGACCACCTATTATGACTTGAACAAGCAAACCACCCTGCAAGAGGGTCGCTAGTCTCCAAAGCGTCAGCTAGCATTGAGTTACCAGACGGCCACCAAGCCAAAGCCACCGCTCTCCTCCTTCCTACCATTGGTGGAGTCGAATCGGTCACACCTCTAAGTTCGGGGAACAGGTGAGACAATCCCTCCCTCGCCGAGTGGAACTCATCGTAGGTCTCTGGAGCGAGCCAACCCTCAGGAAGGGGTACGGTGGCACCGAGCGAGCGGTTAGAGAGATCTACCTCTATCTCCACATCCTGTGCCAATCGAAGACGAAACCAAGGCACCCTCCTAACCTGACTAACCCTAAGCGAAGGGTGATCTATCCTTACTTGTGGCTCACTGGAGATTATCGACAGACGCGTTCGGCCATCCGCGAGGAGGCGTTGCAGATCTTTATCTGAATCTGAGTGAAGTTGTAGTACCAATGGAGTCTGCCCCTCTCTCTCAGTAGCCCATGCCGATAGGGATCTCCTAGCAAGTTTCCCGAGACCCTTGACATCTATCACCTCGCCCAAACCAGGTTCATCTCTGGACCAATCCCTGTCACCCCAATCGGATACGAACTTCCGCCATGTCGAGTCACTGACCCTAAGGCCTCCCCCTCTCTTCCTACGACCCTTTGTAATCGAAGCAATCAATCCCTCTAACCTCTCCAATCTGGTAGCTTTGTCGAGGCGAGGATGAGCCAATTTAATCCAAGAAGGAATGATGGAGAGAGGCAAGGCAGATGGACGTTTTCCCACTAGGCTAGCTTCACCTATCGTCAGCGCTCCCTCAATCGCGGCGTTGAGAACCATCGAAGTAGAGAGCCTGTCCGGCAACACAGCGAAACTAGGTGAACGAAGGGAAAGGGGTGGCACCTCGGGGTGAACCGTCCCAACCGTCCAAGCTGAGGAATCACCTAGTGGAGATGCTAGAGTTGGCCACTCTCCAGCGGAGGGAGAACTAAACCAAGTTCCGAGGGCGAGGCGGGTCGTCTGCCGAGGATCCAACATCTTCGCTCGAAGCAACCCTATTCTCTCCTCATCTGCAGACCAATCTCCAAGCTTGCTTCCATCCCTATCCTCAGATGGTGGATCACAAGGGTTCAGCGTGTTGCGGTCGTACCATCGAACATCCCTCTCCCGAGCCACCGCCCACACCCAATCGCGCATGACCCCCTCTTTTCCACTGGAACGCGAAGTGCCTCGCGAAGAGGAGGCCATACCCGATACTGGTACTGGAATTAGTGGTGAATCAAGATGCGAGTCGTAAGCAAGAAGCAGAAGAGGGCCATCTTTCGCAAGTAGGCAAACATGGGTACCTGGTGGGGCTGGGTCAATTCCAAGCGCGTTCAATCTTGCCAATTCATCATCCACAATCGCATCCCAGCCCAAGGTAGTGAGGTGTTGTTTCGCACCT
>CAXFCF010000299.1:0-2035 GCA_964000875.1 uncultured Candidatus Poseidoniales archaeon | reverse complement strand
GCGCAACGACTGCCAAGTTACAGGAAGGAGTGAACCCAACTCACCCCCGCGAATACCACTATCGGCATCGGAAAGGGATGGTGGCAGGACATGCCACATTTGACATGACCACTCCGGCGATTCCTCTTCGAACGGGAATCTGACTGCAGCGCGGCCGCGCATGGTGAGCGACCCTGGTAAAGATGTGGAGTCATAGGACGAAATGAACGGAGCGATGGACACAGAGGGAGAGCACCAATCTAGGTCTCCATCAGTTACTACGAGGGCAGGCGTGATCGAAGCGGGAGAACCCCTGTCACCAACAGCAATCTGGCGAGCAAAACCCTCCCTTGAGAGGACTGTCCGACCCAAGTGCCCTTCAGTCACAGCAAGCGCCACCTAGGCGCTGTAATTGAATGATTCTAAATGGGGCGAGGGAGGCGAAGGGTCGTGCGACGAACCGGCGTCTGGCTCACCTGCCTTCTACTGGCCTCTCTCTGTGTTAGCCAAGCATTGGAATTGGACGACAACGAACCTATGTCCGTCGATACCATTCTCTTCCTCGAAGGTGAGCATATTTGGACGATGACACAATCGGTTCGAGAAGGACCTTTTTGGATATCTTTCCAATGCCCTTCGGAATCTTCCTGCGAGGAACTGAATCTGACCGTAGAGGACTCAACGGGCGCATCTTTCGTGGCTTCAGGAAGATTCTCCGCTGAATTGACTGGTACCGTTGCCGCCGGTGATGTGAGTATCACCATGGAAAGAGACGGTGAAACTACTCAACACCTAGAGGTCTCGATGGTTTTCATGGACTTCGAGCATGGTGAGTACGGAGACGCTCCCTCCCACATCCCGAACCCAGGGGAGAGCAGTGACGGTTGGCCTACTATGCTTGGCCAAGGCTGCCAAACACTGGTCGAGTGCTCTAGCGTCGACAGGACTGAACTGGATCCCGCTGCAATATGGTGGAACGGCTCATTGGACGATGAGGAGGACTCTGATGCCATCCTTCTGAACGGAAGTGTCGGAGACTTGCACGAAGTAGTGTTCGCAACCGCTTCGACCAATCTGAGAGTAGAAGTGTGGGAGCGTTCTGCTGATGATTTGACACAAACAGGGATAATCACCATCGATGAAGCCACCTGGGGTCAGCGAGTTATCCTTTCCAATGAGATGGGAGAGACATGGCTCGTCGTCTCATCTATGGGTGGCGAGGGGGGTCTCTACTCCATTCGCCATGCACACCACTCTAGTGATTCAGAGACCGAAGGAGGGGAGACGCCATCTACCACCCCCGGTAGAACTGCGGATGACTACGGGTCTTACTCGGGACACCTCAGTGCCGGCGACGAGGATTTACTCCTGTTTCCTGCAGGCTCAAGGAGCCGTATATCGCTGAGTTGGACACTCAGCACACTGGGAGATGTAAAGGTGGAAGCAAGGTCTCAAACATGGCAATCTTTGGCCAACTGGACACTAATGGAAGGACAGGAAACTATCGAATGTCCTGTCGGCACTGATCTTGTCGCAATCTCCTTCTCGAACACCACCGGAGGTGCCATCTGGACTCTGGATTCATCACACCAAGGACCTGACGACGGAGGTGAACTCGGAGATGCGAGCGATGCTCATCCTACTGGTGAGGCTTCGACACTTGGTTGGGCGAAACAAACAGGTGGTTCTGGCTCCTTCACAGGAACCATAGGAAGCAACGATACCAGAGATGTGTATCTAATCGAGAGGGAATTGGGTCATGCGGACAGATCTATCCTCTCAGTAACGATGACCACCATGCCGGGCTGTTGCGATGTCAAGATAGTGAAACTCAACACCTCTAGTTACTACGGTTGGAGCACAGAGGCTTGGAACAAGTCAAATGGTTCGGGACAGCAATCGACGGTTACACTGAATCTCCCACACGGAAGGCACCTGATTGTAGTCGAGTCCGAATCCAGTGAGGAAAGTTACCAGATAGACTATGTCTGGCTTGAATTAGAGAAGGAGGAGGAGATAGACCCATCCGATTACACTGATTTGTCAGACAGCTTCA
>CAXFCF010000298.1:0-2062 GCA_964000875.1 uncultured Candidatus Poseidoniales archaeon | reverse complement strand
ATTTTCACGATTACTCTACGCAGGGTGTTTATCGTTGAGGAAGCACTGCTTTACCCCGAGGGAATCGCTTGCGAAGAGGTTCTAGTGGCTGGCGAGAAAGGTGGCTCAAGCCTAATCGTTATTCTTTACGCGCTAGGTCTTGGAGCTCTGTACGGTTGGATGGTCAAAGGTTTCGAACTGACCAAGGGTAAAATCGAGCAGGGGGTAGAGGTTCTTGGAGTGAGACTTTACTCTTCTTTTGACTACTCCCTATCTCTTATTGCCGTAGGGTGGATTGTCGGCCTCAACATAGCTTCATTCATCTTCTTCGGTGCAGTACTAGGTGTATTCATACTGACTCCGATCTATGGCATGAATTACGGTTGGCCTTACGACTATGACATAGCTCATGGATTCAAGACTCTATGGTCAACTCACATCAGATTTGTCGGCGTTGGTTGCATGGTAGTCGGTGGATTGTGGACACTCTTTGATATGAGAAAGACGATCGCCAGTGGTCTGAGGAAGGCTATCTCTGGAAACAAGGATGAGGAGGATGGTGGTTTACGCCTAAGGACGGAACAGGATATACCGATGAACTACGCATTCATCGGATTAGGCGTACTCGCAGTGCTAATTTTCGCATTCTATTGGTGGAAAACACAATCATTGCTATTGGCAATAGTCGGGGCACTGTTTCTTGCATTGACGGCATTCTTCTTTTCGGCCGTGGCTGGTTACATCGCGGGTGTAGTCGGTTCATCCAACTCACCTGTTTCTGGGATGACTATTGCGACATTGATGGCTACTACATTGGTTGTTTGGTTGGTAGGTGGCGTCATACTCAACATGAGTCAATCCGAATTGATGTATGCGACTTTGATTATTGCTTCGATAGTAGCAGTTAATGCAGCCATTGCAGGTGATGTCATGCAGGATCTAAAGACCGGCCATCTGGTCGGAGCCACTCCCTGGAGACAGCAGATTGCCGAGCTTATTGGTGTCCTAGTCGGTGCTGTTGTAGCTCCACTTACACTTACAGTACTCAATGAGGCGTTTAGGATTACACCTACTCATTGTGCGGCTAATCCCCATCCAGATTGGGGTTGTTCCAAAGTGTTAGAGGCACCTCAGGCTGAGATAATCGGCACTCTAATCGAAGGTCTCTTTGGTGGTTCTGTAAACTACCCGATGCTAGGATTGGGCGTTTTTGTCGCATTCGTAATCATAGGGGCACGCTGGTACTTGGGTTCGTTCATGGGACACACTCTATCCATATTCGGCCTGAAGACACCGATTCCAATCCCAACCGGGGGTCCAAAGTTACCAATCATGTCTATTGCCATTGGTATGTACCTGCCATTCTACCTATCAGGAACCATATTCATTGGAGGTCTGTTGAACCATATGGTACTGAGAACTAGTCACTTAAGGATCGATGGTACACTGTTTGGTGAACCAACACAGGCCGCAATAAAAGCCGGTAAGGAACTGATAAGCAGAGGGACATTGATGTCTGCTGGGTTAATTGCTGGTGAAGCACTAATGGGTGTAGCGATTGCTGTATTCATCATTATACCATTTGTTGCAGCACCTAGCCAATGGCTACCCTTCATAGGAACATTAGGCCCTCTACTCTCAACCCTATTTTTCGTGTGGTTCATTGGAGTATTCATCTGGTTAGTGACAAGAAGTCTACCTTCTTCGCCTATCTTCTTCGGTCTATTAGCGGATTGGATCGAAGTAACTAGTGATGGGATTAGGAGAATTGTCAACTCCATACGCGTGCGGTGACATACGCCAACGAGTAGAGTAGTAACCATCAAAGGCCGCTCCTAGTGTTTTGTCTACAGGGAATGTTCCCGATGGGGTGTACTACTGGACTCAGAGAATCAAGACATACCTTCACTCGAATCTGTAGCCAAGGCTTGCAGAAGAAAAATCGTTGAAATGGTACATCACATTGGTGCCGGTCATCCAGGTGGCTCGTTGTCAGCGATTGACATACTAGTCGCTTTGTATTGTACGAGGATGAATGTGGATCCAGCTAATCCTGATGATCCAGAAAGGGATCGATTCGTGA
>CAXFCF010000297.1:0-2068 GCA_964000875.1 uncultured Candidatus Poseidoniales archaeon | reverse complement strand
CTAGGAGCACACCCCTTATCGGTGGCTTGCCACCTCTCAAGAAAATCTGAGGATGAAGCAGTGGAACCACTGCAACCTCCTGTATCTGCTTGATCACATCATCGAGTCCGCCTATGTCGGCGAATGAGACATCTCCGGTATCTAGTAGAGGTCTGCGAGCTATACGCCCAAGCACCTCAACATCCGTCTCAGGACCTATTAGGCCACCTGATCCAATAGAGAAAATCCCACCAACTTTCTCCGCCTGTAATTCCAATACTCCGCCATTAGGAGAGGGGAAGGTGATGTGATCCCCCTTCCCGATAAATCGACCGTTCAGGTTAGGGCCTACCAAATCTTGGAGATTACTCATTTCAACCACTTTCCTCACGGGGGCGAAAACAACACGATTCAGAGTAGGAACTTTCTTTCTAGTGCTAACACTAACTCCATCCCCTACTCTGGAACAGACATTGAGTCTAGTCGTCGCCTCTAAGTGTATTGAGCCAACTTCTACTTCCTCGCTAGGAAGAACGATTGCCGACGAAGACCTGCGTCCAGATATAGAGATGACTTCACCAGAAGAACATCCAAGCCGTGCCATATCTTGAGCGTTCATAGATGCCACACCGCTGTGTGCAGAAGCATCGGGCAAGCTAACAACTACAAATCTCGAAACCTTAGGGACTCTGTCTGATATATCACTCACCTATTCATCACCTCCTCCATCATTGAAGTCCACGCCGTCCCAGTCATTAGGCAGAAGAGCTAGAGCGAGCCCCCCCGTTGCTATTGTAGCAGTAATCCAGAAAACTCCTCTCAGTATGCCCATGATTTCACCTCACTCATACCCATCCCAGGTATCCTCCATCCTTAGCCACTAGAATACCTTCCTCGAACTCCTGCGAGTTCGCTCGACGCATCTTCCCTTCGGACACCACTGCACGCATTTCTGCAATCCTTTCCTTATGGATTTCAAAGGTTGACACAGCCTGTGAGAAAGAATCGAACAGGTCCGAGTCGTCCATGGGACGCCCCTCATCACAGAACGCGACCTTCATGGCCTCATCAATCGCCGTCCTGATATCCCGGCCGCTGAAACCATCTGAAATCTCAACGAGGGCTTGTACATCGAAATCATTAGGGTCTCGCTGACGTACCTCAAGCATCGATGAGATGATTTCCTTTCGAGCCGAGTTTGATGGTAGATCGATGAAGAACCTCCCATGAAATCTATCTAGCAACGCGGGTGACAACTTATCGAAATCATTCGATGTAAAGATGAAGAAAACACCCGAATTATCGTCTTCCATGAATTGAAGAAGAATACTCTCTGCGCTGTCACGCGCTGATTCTGCGGCTCGGTAGTGTCTGCCAGCCCTAGTCTGACCGAGAATCTTCTCTGCCTCGTCTATGAAACATACAATGGGGGCCATTTCCGCTAACTCAGTGACCAATTCTCTCATCAATGTCTCATTATCTCCAACTGCTGAGCCAACTAACTCATCTGGATGCACACGACGAAAACCCATACTCCATTCATTAGCGATTGCCTTGGCTACCATTGACTTACCACAGCCCGGAACCCCGGTGAGGAGAACTC
The DNA here is from genome assembly GCA_964000875.1 of uncultured Candidatus Poseidoniales archaeon. Lineage (GTDB taxonomy): Archaea > Thermoplasmatota > Poseidoniia > Poseidoniales > Thalassarchaeaceae > MGIIb-Q1. The sequence goes on along the minus strand of CAXFCF010000297.1, from coordinate 486 downwards.
CGACTGGAAAGCGAGTGAATCCGTAGACAACTGCATCTGGGCTGAATAGACGACCGGTCATCTTGGACCATTTGATTAGCGGATCCAGTCCCTTGATGTCATCATACTGGAACACATTTTCTGGCATGGTTCTTGCCATGTCTTCAATCCTCTCAATCAGCTCAGCTTTGTTGCCAGTCATAGGGAGATTAAATGAACGAAGAATTTCCTTTAATTCAGAAACCGTCATACTCTTGAGATTCATCGCCAAAAGACTTCTCTTACTTGGAGCACTCATTTGGGAGCCTCCTCAGATGAATAGTACTCCTCATCGTGAGCGGTTGAATTCAACTCTTCGTCAACCCCAGAGTCCTTAGGTTCCTGGACCACTACCTTGAGAGTCGTAATCTCTCTCTCCAACTTGGCCTTCTCTGCTCTGAGAACGGTCAACTCTGCCCTAGTATCACGAAGCATATCTCTTACTCTGTTGTAGTCAGCCTTGTCTGT
>CAXFCF010000296.1:0-2069 GCA_964000875.1 uncultured Candidatus Poseidoniales archaeon | reverse complement strand
ACCTACTGAGCCGTCTGCATATCCAATGGCAATGGCAGCCCGGTATTCTCTATCATCAGATAATGTTACTTCGTTACCATCTCGATCTGCAGAGGTTATTGTGGCACTAGTTTGAGACCAATAGGGTATCTCAAGATAGGTTGAGAAATCATCCAACTCATCCTGCGATGGGACCCACTCTGGATTGTCTGTGGAATCCCACACATACAGTCGGTAGGCGTACCATGCAGCATCCTCTGCCGGTAGCCAAGAAGCTTCGAGGACTCCTCCTCCATCGTTAGGTCTGTCGAGGAAAGAAGTCATCTCTGTTGGTACTTCGATTCTCTCCCAGTCATAGGAAATCCTGACCTGAAGTGAGCCATTCTGAGGAGATTGCATCCGGATGTGGACCTGGGCAGAATTTGTTCCAGGGGCTAGATTCGAGATAGCAGATTGGAATGATGCTTGGATGTTTGGATTCATAGAAGTAAGATCCCAAGAACCTGAATAGTTCAGACTGACAGACTGAGCCCAAACCCATGCTCCTTCCTGTGGCGCAGTTAGGGTGAGGGCGCCTGTATAGAGTGGAAGTTTGGTTGGAATCATTTGCTCGCTACCCTGAGGGATGACGATTGGATTCTCATCGTCGACCAACACAGTAGACATTCCGGGCCGTGAGGTGTTAGTGATATCCCATGTGTTCTGGGCGTACAGGGCTGACAATGGACCTGCTCTGCGTTGGTATCCTGTTTCTTGCTCTCTAAGACTCTCAACAGGATTGTACAGATGAAGGCCATCTTGAGCGATTACATAGAGGCCAGAGTCGTCAATGAAGGCATTTGACATGCCTGGAATCAGTTTGGAAGCGACTCTAGCATGATCGCCGCCCGAATGTACCACATCTACTCCTCTCGGACTTAGGACGGCCACATAGTCGCCGTCGGACAGCATCTGGAAGGGTGGCCAAGTCAGCAAGGACATCCTGCCCATGCCCGACTCCATTTCCATCATGGTGGCGTTCCAGTGAACTAACGGCTCGCTGTCAGTCGCGACATGTACTCCCCAGTCGTCTGTCGCTATCGCTCGGACATCATTGCTGGGAATCATGTCGATATTGTATGTTCCATTGGCCATATCTGTAGCAATATCCCAGGCAGCTGCTCCCGGTCTTGTAGAGCCTTGTCCGTTGTGTGAGATGAATAGAGCGGTATCATGATGTAGGACAGTAGAGGTCCCATCCGGGTTGTTCACCAGTCTCGAAGTCGCCTCTGCAAATGTAATACCTGATACGGTGTTGCCGATTAGTCCGTCGCCAAAGTCAAGTGTTGTGATTACTGAGAGATTATTCTGATCCAGAACAGTCAGACCAGCCGCACCTCCTGCAAGAACGGTGCCGTTGCCCTGAATAGGTGTGCTGATTGAGAATAGATGTTCAATAATTGGAGTTGGTAGGCCGTCTATCGTGGTAATTGGATCGTCCCAGTCATCCTTTGTGGTGTTCCAAAGTCCAATACCGCCGTATGTTGCGACCATGATGTGGTCGCCATACTCCAGGAAGTCTCTGACAATGTCACTTGGAAGGCCTGCAATGAGACTACCATGACCCCATGTCCTTGTGGCCGTGTTAAATCTCTGGAATCCAGCAGCTGAGCCTTCATTACCCATTAGGCCGACATACATCGTGCCGTCGTCCTCCAGGACCATTCCATCCATCTGAGCATGGAGGGCCGCTGGAGTTGGTGCGAAGATTCTGTTTGACATGTCGATTGACCACAGGCCACGGCCGGCGGTCGAGACCCAGAGTTCTTCGCCATCGAGTTGTAATGAATTGATTATGTCCTGATTCGCATTGTAGCCGAACTCCCATCGTACCGAGCCGTTTGCCAACCTCTCTCCCTGTAGAATCGAAGAAGCATAGTACGCATTGGGGTCGGTTGTGAGAGCGACCCAAACATGAGTCTCATTGGATTCGAAAGCCACAACTCGACCACTGGTCAATCCGGCCAACTCATCGAAGCCACTGGCAATTAAACCAGTGCTATCGAGTCTGTCTACTCTGTTCAGACCAGTGGTTTGTCCAGAGCGCCCTA
>CAXFCF010000295.1:0-2082 GCA_964000875.1 uncultured Candidatus Poseidoniales archaeon | reverse complement strand
GACTGAGACGCACCGTAGCCCATTCCAAGTTCTTCCTCCCTACCACCACGAAGTAGCAAGACTGCCATTGTGATGGCTACCAGTAAGGCAAGAACTAGGGCACCAGCAACCCCGTAGACAAGAACGCTTGGTCCAGTCGAGGCTTCGGTTTGATCACCAGTCTGATCATTGTTGTTCTCGGAATCATCGACGGCCTCAGAGGGTCTTTCCTGAGTAATGTCAAATGACACTGCCTCCTTAGTTTCCCTATCGAACCCATCCGAATCAACCGCAGTAACAGTGAGTTTGACCTGATCACGGAAGAGTGTACCCCCTTCCTTGGTAACTGTGAATGTATGGCCTTCTACCAAAGAAGTTACATCAATCGTAGAACGATCGTTGCAAATTCCAGTATCTATGTTGCACACCTGCCACTCTATGACGATATCAGAGAGCTCTACTGCACTGTGTTGAGAGATGGTTATGACTGGATCCTCGCCTACAAATAAGTCCCCAGCGCTAGCCATTAAATCGCCTGATTCAGTGTTAGATGACCAAGATAGAGGTAAGCTGTCGACTGATTCAATGGTGACTGAATAACCTGTGACTGCGTCGTGCAAGTCTAGAACCGCGAAGGTCACTGTGTGAGTACCCGTTTCACTGAAGGTCATCGACAGTGCACCCGTCAACGGGTTGTATCTCGAACCTGTGTCCCATGTGTCACTCGATGCGGTGACCAGCATTGGCTGAATCTCATCATCCACATCGTAGAGGTTGCCAGTGACATCAAAGGTAATCTCGTCACCAGTACGAACAACTAGGTTATCGAAGAAGGATACATCCAGTGTTGGTGCGTCGTTGATGTTAGCAACTATCACTGTCACCTGAGTATCCGAATATTGGCCATCGGAATCGGTAGCCCTCAGTGTGATGGCAGCGGTTCCGAAAGCATCGTCATCCACTGAAGCAATATTGAGAGTTTGGCCGCTAATCGATGCACTGAGTAGTGACTCATTCGAGATGTAGGCCACTTCTACAGTTAGTCCCATTGGGTTAACAGAGTTACCATCACTATCTGTGTCTGACAAGTAAGGGGTCAGTATGATGTTCGATCCTAACCCTTCATTGAATGACTGGGTTGGTAGTGAACCCCATCGAGGCATTCCATTCTCTATTACCATAATGTTCAGAGTACCAGTGTTGCTGTCCTCGCCATCGTTGATTGTAATCTGAAGTGGTTGTGTCTGAACTTCGCCTTGGACATTAGTGCGAACCTCGTCGAATTTCACCTCTATCTGCTGATTAGTTGAATCCCAATTCCTGAAAGCTGGGTTAGTACTAGATATCACCAAGTCGGAAAGAGGAGTTTCAGCATCACAAACAAGACCTGCTAGAGAAATCGGCTCTATGACATCGACTCTAACTGTTGGTAGACCTGGGTAGGTCGGACAGTTACCGGGAGCGTCCCCGAGATTGTTTGGATCAACTACCATTGGTAGTCCGTTCTGTAGAGAGAATGCGTTACTATTGACCTGTGACCAATCGCCTTCGTTACCACGAGCGTCCGTGAGTCTAGCTCGTACATCGTAGTCACCGCTACCTGCAGTGTTTGGTGGTGAAATTGTGAACACGAAGCGCTCGTTAGCCGAACCTGCACCAGCCAGTGCTCCACCGCTAACCCATGCATCGGTCCAAGCAGAGAGACCTGCAGGACTTGTCTCGAGTTGAGCAGTCATCGTGCTCATGTCGTCAACATTGTCGTTAGCGTGGCCTGTAACTTCGAACTCCAAACTCGCTCCCCTTGGGATTTGTGTGTTACCATTGGCGATCGGCTTGGTTGTAGACGGTGCAATATCATGCAGCGCGTATCCTGTCATCTGGTTGTTACCAATTGGATCATTCTCACCAGTAGTGCCGGTCATCTTGATTCGGAAGGCTGACATTGGATTTGATGGATCCATCGAGATGCTGCTAGTATCGAACTCAGCTGATATTGATTGAGTCTGACCTACATCCAAGTTATTCAGAGCAACAGAGGTTCCAATAGCGTTCTCCACATTGTTGATGTCAACATGATAGAATTGAAGAGAGCCCCCTGCAGAG
>CAXFCF010000294.1:0-2092 GCA_964000875.1 uncultured Candidatus Poseidoniales archaeon | reverse complement strand
GACATGTAACAAACTGGACATGGTAGGTTCGACATCAGAAGCGACTGCGAGGTCGTGGAAGAGGGGCAAGATAAGCGAATAATCGTTCATTCTATCCCTTATCAGGTGAAGAAGGCTGAGATGCTGGAGAAGATTGCGGATCTCGTAAGCAAGGAAACCGTCAAGGGAATCAGGGATATCAGAGATGAGTCGAACAAGGAAGGTATTCGCGTCGTAATTGAGGTCAAGAAGAACGCCGATCCCTATGCAGTTCTGAATCAGTTGTACAAGTCTTCTAGGCTTCAAAAGTCATATTCTGCTAACATGATGGGAATCATAGAAGGTCAGCCTGTTCTGCTGACTCTACCGGTGATTCTACACACCTGGGTTCGCCACAGGGAGAATGTAATCGAGAGGCGAACCATATTCGAACTCTCCAAGGCGCAAGCTAGGATTCACTTGCTTGAAGGCCTACTTATTGTAGCTCAACACGGGAGAGAAATCACCGACATAATCCGTGATTGCGAAGACTATTCAGAGGTACACGAGAGACTTTCGGCAAAGTACAGTATGAGCGAGATACAGACTAAGGCGGTTTACGAGATGCCACTTGGCCGTCTAACCAAGCAGTCCGTGGGCAAACTCGAGGCGGAGAAGGAAAACCTCCTTGTTGCCGTCAAGAGATATAACGAGATTCTCGAAAGCAGGAAGGAGATTCTCGACATAGTCATGGGTGAACTTCAGGCTGCTTGTGATAGACATGGTGATGTAAGAAGGACGGAAATCGACCCAATGCCACTATCCATGGATCGAGAGGATCTCATTGAGGAGAAGGCAATCGTGATATCGTTGTCACAGAAGAACTACCTCAGACACACACCTACCGAGGCGTTCCGCCTTCAGAAGAGGGCTGGAAAAGGACTCAAGGGAGTATCGGTGCGGGACGAGGACTTGCCTCAGAGCATCCATGCTTGCTTCTCTAAGGATCGCCTGCTGATATTCACCGATGTCGGTAGGGTTTACGGGCTAAGGGCTTGGGAGACTCCTCTTGCTTCAAGACAGGCTCGTGGTTCGCATGTCCGCAACTTGCTGGAGGGATTCCGAGAGGATGAGAACATAGTTGCTATTCTCCCGGTTAGCAAAGACTTACTTGATAATCCAGAGGACGAATTCCTTCTGTTTGCTACTAAGAATGGGCGGGTCAAGAGAACCGCACTATCGGAGTATGTTCGCATCAACCGTAATGGGAAGTATGCCATCAAACTTGCAGAGGGTGACTCATTGGTAGCTGCTCGCTCATACGCGCCAGGAGAGGAAGTCGTTCTCATCTCAGAGCGCGGGATGGCGTGCAGATTCAATGGTGAAGAGGCGAGACCTATGGGTCGCGTCTCACAAGGAGTCACTGGAATGCGCTTCAAGGTAGAAGATCATGTCGTGGGTATGGTAGTTACCGACAACTCGGATACCCAGATTCTGACTGTAACCCGCAATGGCATGGGCAAGCGCACGCGAATGGGAACTGCCGATAAGGTACCTGACCTAGATTCCGATGGCGTTCAGAAGGTGGACAAGATGGGTGAGCCCAAGATGAGGACTGATGGCTATCGCAGGACGAAGCGAGGCGCCAAGGGTGTAAGGACGATGAATGTCGACGAAGGAGACGCTGTCGTAACTGTCAGACAGGTTCCAGACCTACAAGACCAATTGTTCATCTTGGCTCAGAGCGGCATGATGATCCGAATCAGAGCATCACAGACCAAGGAGACCACTGGTCGAGTGACCAGAGGTACCAGACTGATGGAGTTGCGTGATAGAGATGATGATGGCAAGAGGATAGACTCGTTCTCTGACTCGGTCATCGGAGTCGCTCGCCTCCCTTCAGAGTTGGTTGATGATGAGGATGGGGACGAGGTTGACTCTCTCGCTGCTTCCGAAGAAGAGTGATTAGCCATTCAGCACGCCGGAGCGGGAACAGTATAACCAAATCCGCTCGGCTTAAGACGAGGCGGTCGGTCGCAGAGCCACTGCGACGTTCGCATAGCCTGGCCATTGCGCCGGATTGCTAATCCGGTGGGTTCACCCACGGGAGTTCGAATCTCCCACGTCGCGCCAT
>CAXFCF010000293.1:0-2106 GCA_964000875.1 uncultured Candidatus Poseidoniales archaeon | reverse complement strand
TCGCAAAGACTGGCCAAACTATCTTTGAAACAACAGCCACTACATCAGCCGGATTAGCAGCGGGGCTTACGGTCGCAATACCTGGTTTGAGGAATTTCTTCACCCTTATGATGCTACTAATATTCCTAGCACTACTAACTAGTGCGATACTTCTCCCATCGATGCTTGTCGCCTATCGAAGCATCGAATCAAAGATTCTTGGCAGAGGTAATTGGCAGGATTACGATGACCTAGGTCATGTCTCTGAAGGCACTATGGACGCGGATATCGGATGAAGCACCCTTAGGCGACATGTTCAACTCTTGGCTGGCAGACCAAGATACATGGCCAACAGGCAGTGGGTCGCGGTAAGCGTAATCCTCCTGCTTTCATCAAGTATGGTCGCGCTACCTTCGGCCGAGGCTTCCAACCTTAGCCTAACATCGTTCGATATTGAACTGGAAAAGAACATGTTCCACACTGGAGAATACCTCTCTTGGAATATAAGCATAGAATCGAATGGTGGCCAAGCGACACTAGAACAATCCATCTTTGCAGGCTATGAAACAAATGGGTCGTTGGAGTGGAACGATAACCGAACAATCCAACTACAGGCTGGATTACAGAACCTCTCTTTTGGAGATCTAGCGGGATTTGAGGTCTGGAACGATACCTACGAGTACACCTTGGTAGCCACGTTGAAAAACACAACCAACAATCAAAATATCTCGACTACCATAAGTCGATTCGTAATCTTCCGTAACAGCGTAACCCCCACCCCTACCAAGTTCATTGTCTTTGGAGATTCATTATCAGATATGGGTAACTCATACAACACCATAGCGCGTATACCTGAGTCACCACCGTACTACAACGGTAGATTCGCCACTGGCCCAATATGGGCTGAGTTCGTTGCTGGTGAAATGAACTTGAGCTTGAGCCATGGGACTGGATCTGGACAAGGTACTAACCGGGCTTTCGGAGGCGCCCAATCTGGATCGGGTAACACCGCTTTCGTAATACCCAACACCGGAACCCAAATTGACGACTACAGCAACAACTTCTGGATTCAACCAACCGAAATGGTTTCCCTCTACATCGGAGGAAACGACTACCTACAATCGAACCAGCAGAATCCACAGGTTGTAGTCGACAATATCGTCGACCATGTAGAGGCTTTGGAGAGGAACGGCGCGAAGCACATTGTTGTATTCGACATGCCTTCCCTTGACAAGACTCCTTCCTACAGGGACAAGAGTGACCAAGAGAAACAAGACATGCACAACCGTGTATTGACTCACAACTCTCTTCTGGAGACTGCGATGGCAACCAGCGCACAAACATTGAATGTGACAATAGAACTCATCAAGACACTGGCGATGTTTGAGACCCTCTATTGGAATGGATCATTCTACGACCTTGTCAATGTAACACACAGTGCCTGCCAACATGACGGCGCTCTCTGTGACTCAAATGACTACATTGTACCCAATCCCGAGCAGCACATGTTTTTCGACGACATTCACCCAACAGGCAGGATACACGAATTAATCGGCATGTACACCATTGAGACATTGGGAGTTATCGACTTGGATGGCGATGGGGTTGTCGATGAAGATGATAATTGCCCAAGAACACCACCAAGAGACAATGTCAACTCCGAAGGATGCCGATTGGCTGACCTAGACACCGATGAAGACGGAATCAACGATCTTGAAGACATGTGCCCTGGGACTGATGGGAATCTCTCTGTCGATGAAAGAGGGTGTGCTGACAACCAGAAGGATGGTGACGGAGACGGTGTCATGGACGACATCGACCTTTGTCCAAACACACAATCTTCAACCGAAGTCAATGAATTCGGCTGTGCCGCTTACGAAAGAGACAGTGACGGAGACGGAGTCATGGATGATGAGGACATTTGCCCTGGAACTCAGTATAACCTTACAGTAAATCAGCAAGGTTGCGCCGAGAACCAAATTGACGATGATTGGGATGGAGTAATGAATTCTAACGACATCTGTCCAAACACTCCCTCCGGAGAAATCGTAGATTCCACAGGTTGCTCTCTAACCCAACTGGACAGCGACGAAGACGGGGTAAATGACGCTCTTGATGAATGCCCAG
>CAXFCF010000292.1:0-2110 GCA_964000875.1 uncultured Candidatus Poseidoniales archaeon | reverse complement strand
GCGGTGTGATCCAGACACCCTGAGATACTACCTTTCCATCAACATGCCTGAGAACCATGATACAGATTTCGATTGGCCTGATTTCGTAGCTAAGGTCAATAACGAATTAATTGGAACCTACGGTAATTTTGCTCACCGAGTTGCAACACTCACTGCAAGACTGGACTCACATGAAGATGCTAACCCACTTACTCAGTTTGATTCACCAGAAACCTATCCCGATGAGTTGGACAAGGTTCGACAAGCATACGAAGAAGCAACTGCTAAGTTGGATGCACATCGCTACAAGGAAGCTCTTCGAACGATTATGGGTATCGCCCAGCAGGGTAACCAACTACTACAGGCAGCAACTCCTTGGAAATTCCTTAGCACCGAAGATGATGCATCTTCTGAAGAGAGGCTGAGAAGTCTTGCTGCACTTGCCTTTAGTTGGAGGATGTGTCGATCTCTAGCCATCCTTACTCAACCGTTTATCCCTCACAGCGCCCAGAAACTATGGGAAAACCTAGGTGAGGAAGGAAGTGTTTCTGAGCAACTTTGGGAAAGCGCGATTGATTTCTCCTCTACTATGAGATGCGCACCATCAAAGGTTGAGCCACTATTCACAAAACTAGACCTTGAACGAATATTGGAAGATGAGCAAACTCATGTCTCTAAAGAGGAGACGGAATCTGACCCTGGTCATGCGATAAAGGGCAGCAAGAAAAAGAGTAAGGAAGTGAAGAAGGAAATGGAAGGAGTTGAGTACCTAGATTTCGAGACATTCATGAAAGTTGATGTCAGAGTCGGTAAGATTACAAAAGTTGAGGATCACCCTAACGCTGACAGATTGTATGTCGTAAATATCGACGATGGTAGTAAGGATGGACGCACGGTCTGCGCTGGACTGAAGGAATTCTATTCAGTTGAAGAGTTGCAAGGGAAAACGATTGCTTTCATCGCAAACCTAGAGCCTCGACCTCTCAGGGGGGTCATGAGTGAGGGGATGCTTCTGGCTGCTGATGATGACGCAGGAACAGTTGCATTGGTTACCTTCGACAGGGACATATCCCCTGGCTCAAAGATTCGCTAATCACTCAGGTCTATCGAAGAACTCCCATTGTAGTTCGACGAGTTCAGCATTGCTGTTTGCTTTACTGTATGCCGTAAGTGGCTCGTAGTTTAGCCTAAGAAACTCCTCTCCAAACCTGAAAGGAGATAGAACCCTCTCAGCTTGCTCCCATCTATCTACAAGGCAGAGACATACTGCAAACGCCTCGACCGTCGACAAACGACCAGGTTTTCCCCAACTAACTTCATTTGCTGCAAGGACAAGTGGTAGGGTTCTAGGGCTCAAGTTAGGAGATGACCTTCTGATAGAATCGAATGAGGGTTCCAACTTCTTCCATGAGCAATCCAAAGCTACCAAAGAGCCACCTCTCATTATCCCCGGAATGTCATCTGGACCTATTATCTCCCCAGAAGAAGGATCGAGAAGGAATCCTCGCTTGGGGGCTTTGTTAGCCGAATCGTGGCAGTTTGCCAAACCTGCTCGAGCTAATTTCAGAGCTGTACACTTTCGCGGGTCATCTTGTGAGAGATGAATGATGTGCAGGGGGACCTCATCGATGACTACTCCTCCTTTTCTCGTGCCATCTTGATTAGGTCGCCAAGGTTCAATGACCTCGAATTTGAACCCTCGACCCTTGTTTCCATGCTAACTTCATCCGAATCTACCATGAGTTGTATAGAAAGAACCCTCTCGAATTTCTTAACCAAAGCATCAGTCGGCGTTGTACCACTTTCTGTACGTTGAATAATGTTGATCTTTTCCTTCATGGTAAGTGCTAACTTACGTTGATCCCAGCCTCTTGATTCCCTTGCTTCTCGGATGATGGAGGCAAAACGGGGAGAGAGTTCCTTCTCCCTCCTCACCATAATGTCCTTGCCTGCTCTTCCAAGGCCGCCGTAGCCACCAGATTGAGTTCTAGGTTTGGGGCTGGAAACTTTAGTCACATTATGGGCATGCTTGACCTGTTCTTCGGTGAAACCCATCTTTTCCTGACACTTGCGACACCCTTCAACGAATGCGCCATGCAGGGGTACTCTACGGGTTGCGACATTGTCGGCA
>CAXFCF010000291.1:0-2121 GCA_964000875.1 uncultured Candidatus Poseidoniales archaeon | reverse complement strand
CAGTCATGCAACCTAGGAATACACCGATAAAGAACGAACCAAGTAGCCAGAGCCACTCAGAAAGCCATATCTCCACTGGTATCACCTCTCAATCCTATCTTCTGTCAAGACAGAGATTCACCGAACGTTCCATTGGATCCTCGGAAGTGGTCAGCCTGCCAGTCCAGTCGAGTGAAGCTGCTCCTGCTGCTTCTTGGGCTGTGAGCTCTGTGCCGTCGGAAAGGAGACAAAGCCTCTCTCCGAGATCGGAACCGTCTCTCTCAATCCAGTAGGTGCCGTTATCTTCTACAGCAATCCCTGTAATCTTGACCAGTTTGTTAACCTCCCATGTCCAAGTGTCGTAGCCATCTACCCAAGCGAGAGTCGAGACTGGTATAGGCTCGTCCTGCCAGATTGAGAAGGTGTGAACCTGCAACAGTAGTCGTGCATCAACCGTATCCCAGATTAATGTCGCACTGACATTGACCTTGGTTCCTGCTTCGATCCATTCCGAGCGGACACCTTCGAGCATGATTCGAAGTTTGGTGGAGCGACTGAAGTAATCGGGTCCATCGGCTAGATATCCCTTATTGTAGTCGGGGGAGATGGGTCCATCTATCCAGCCGACCAGGTTCAAAGTCTGGTTTCTGTAGGCGTTCGGATCTCTCACCAGTTCTGCCAAAGGGGTGACATCGGCTCCGATGTCTCCCGTGGGCGTAACATAGGAAGTCGCTTGACCGTGGTCGAGACAAACTTGGATCCTTTCTTCTTGCCAAACCAGCCTACCTGTGAAGTCCTTGATGTCTCCATCTGCGTCGTCTTCGTTGGGGAGTAAGCAGAGCTTGTTAGATTCCCCTGGGCCTTGAATCCACCATTCTCCGCTTTCGTTGACCGCCATTCCTTCAATGAATACCAAACTACCAATGTCGTATGACCAGGTAGTGGAATCAGCACTCCATGCTAACCGCTTCGCACCGGCGGCATGTAGGATGGTGATTTGTGTAGCGTGAGTCTGCAACTGCCATCTCAAATCATACTCTGACCAGCGCAACCAACCGGTCACCATCAGCTTCGTGCCACTTTCGTAGGTTTGGTTGAGGCGACCCTCGATGGCCATGGAGAGAATGTGGTTGGTGTTACCATACGAGGGATGATCCATCAGAGATGCGAGTTGTCGAGTCACATTTCCATCGATGGTGCCGCTGGTGTACCCTGTCAGAGTTACCAAGTCACCCTCGTACTGTGAAGGATCACGTGAGATTCCAGTGAGGTTGATGTGGTGCGTCTCAGGTATCCAGTCGGGATCCCATTGAATCGCTCCGGCGCCTTTCGCAGCTAGCCAGATTCTGCCATTCCATTCGTTTACCTCGCCAGTTACCAAGACAACAGTTCCTATCGGAGGAAGTATACCTGTATCGGTCCACCTTACTTCGGTGACATTGTATCCATCCTCGACCAGAAGGTCGATTCTGTCGGTGCCGCTATCATAGGGGTCGCGGACATAGGATGTCATCTCCCCTCTGACCTTTACACTCTCTCGCACATGTTCGTGGATGTCTGAAATTTCAATCTCGTCTGGCTCTCTCACGACAGCGTAGAAATTCATCACGCTGACCAGCAGGATACTCAGAAAGAACATCGCCCACAGTTTGCCCATGAGGCCTCTCACAGCGAGTTATGGCTTATGCGTTTGGCCAACCCAACTCTCCTGTTTAGAGCCAAATCAATGGCTGGTTTCATCAAGAATGGGGCTATGTCGAGTCGATGTTTGAGGGGCGTCGCTGGATCGCGTTACTCCTCGTTTCGTTGTTTCTGGTTCCTGGCGCCACATTTGTTTCTGTTCCCTTGGAGCCGCCGGTGATTCCTGTCGCCTTTAGCGAAGAATCCAACTCGTCAGCAAACGAGACCATAACTTGGGATGCAACCGTTCCTAGGTGGCGTGTTGGTGACCTTTGGCGATACGATGTAGTTCTAGACGCCGTTGCATTGGTTGAGGGTTCCTCTGAACTCCAAGGGGCAGAATTGGATTTCCTGTATGGCGACGCTACTATGATTGTTGAAGGCGTGGAGGAGATCGTCATCGATGGCGAGGTTACACCGGTTTACAGAACCCTCACCGAAGCGTTCGTAGTAGGTGCAGGG
>CAXFCF010000290.1:0-2147 GCA_964000875.1 uncultured Candidatus Poseidoniales archaeon | reverse complement strand
TAGAGAATCGACAACTACGCCCAAACCTTCAGCTTCGTTCCTCGCAGGGAACAGGATGGTGAGTTTCCTCATTCGTTTGACCTCCTTGCCCGCTACCTTATGCTACCATCGGTCGAACCTCGACCCAATGGATTCTGACTCCGTACTCGTCGATTAATCGATCTCCCCTGCCCGTTATCCACAGCGGATTGACCCAATTTTTCCCGCCTCCTTCGACCTCGACCATAGTTGAAATCGTGCCATTAAGGCTGGTCTTGAGGATAAGTGAAATCTGCTGCCAACCGCCTTCGGTGACCACCTTCTCCACTTGCATCTCGTCTCCATCAGTGGCGATTAGCTCAACATCGAGTCCCTCCGGGGAGTCAATCATCAGATTGATTCGAACCATGCCATCGAGAGCTTGTCTCGGCGTTTCTGTCTCCATTTCTAGGGTGCCTTCGGTGAGGAACGGTTGGGACGAAGGTCGATTCTCCAACTGATCAGCGTCAATCATCCACCAAGGATCCTTGCGCCACTCGCAACCGTCGTTGCAGTCATCGGAAGAGGGGTAGGAGAAAGTGCTGGTCAAGCTAGACATCTGATCTGGGTTCTCAGTGAACTCCCACAATCTCGACCCCTCTTCATCCTTGATTAGTGTCCAATAGTCGGATTCTGCGAGAACTGAACCGAACTTTCCTAGCGGGCTGGTGAGTGCATGAGTAATGCCCAGATGGATGAGGGAATTGACATCATCCTTCAGAATAGCATGTTTGACTCTCCCCTGCTTCGAATCCTCTACATCTACTAGACCTAGAGAGGGGAAGGTTGTGATTCCAATGTCAGGGTCCAAGTCGTACGGATTACCCCAATGTGCGTCTTCGGTGAAGATTACCGAACCTGGTGGAAGATCTAGCGTTCTCATCAGCGTTCTATCTCCTTCGGTCTGTACCCACATCTCTTCGTGGGAAGAGAGTTCGACCAGTAGTGAGTTGGCGAACGCGAGTTGCAGTATCACGACGACGAACATTGCTTGCATCCAACGGTCGTTGATTCTTGTTGGTAGTTCCATCCTAAGCAATCCCGCTTCAAATTCAACCTCATCCTCGCCCTCGCGCTCTTCTTCGATTTGACTGCTTACCATATCTTCTCCTTCATCGGTGATGGGAATCGGGCGAAGTCTCGGCGTTAGCCGTGCTTCACTTGAGAAAGCTAGACCTGCAAGTACCGCCAGTGGGACATGGAAGGCATGGAGAGCCATCGAATAGAGGACATAGGAGAGTAGCGCGAAGCTGGAGAAGGTCACGATTCCGTCCAGAAGATGGACTAAAGAGAGTGACCAGTTCAATCCCAACCAAATGGTTACGAGCATGATTTCCATGCTTGCTCTACCCCACCATGCGGCGAATAGTCCGGCAATGACTAGTAGTGGCCCATTGAACAAGAGCAGCGAGATTCCACCTTGCCAACCATACTCGGAGAATACAGGTTCAGCCAACAACCTCGGTGCGAAGTAGGCTAATGCGAAGTAGACACCTACTGCGACAGCCAAGGTTGCACTCATTGTCAATCTCCCTACTTCGATGCTACTCTTGGCTCCGTACCTGTGCAATATCGCATAGGCAATCAACAGTGTTGAGAGATAGATTGAACCGGTCGGATGGATGACTGCGGATAGTAACAAGCATGATACAAACATCACATCCTGTCTTGCAGTTCGGTGCCGCAGTGGACGGACGAGGACGAGTAATCCAATGACCAGCCCCAATTGGCTGGCGACTGTAGGGTAGCCCGAGTCGTGTGCTTTGACGAAAAGAGCGGGTCCAAGTGCTAATGCCAACAGTGTTACTCCAGACGCATTCCACCTATCGGCTGCGCCCGCGATACCTAACACCAAGGCGATGAGCGATAGCTGGCCGAGAAGATGAATAGAATCAGCAGGAGTCATACCTATTCCTTGCAGCAATGCGCTCACGCCAGGGAAGGCAGGGGGATATGTCCACGAACCACTGGAGATCGCAGGTAGGGTGAACTCACCGACCGTGGCAAGGCGGTTTGACAAGGTAGCGAAGCCAATCCAATCAACTCCGTTCGGATATTCGAAGATGAACAGTGGGAGTAGACCAAGGAGGCAGGTAGCGGTGATTCCGAAGGGAAGCCACCACTCTCGC